>JAYEIA010000242.1:0-7030 GCA_034659855.1 Bacteroidota bacterium | reverse complement strand
TTCGGGGCTTGTTTTGCAAACAACATGCTCAGCCTCCGAAAACGACAGCGGTGTTTACTGCAACCGGCTTCGAGGCTTGTTTTGCAAACAACATGCTCAGCCTCCGAAAAAACGACAGCGGTGTTTACTGTTTTATGAGATCGGCTTCGGGGCTTGTTTTGCAAACAACATGCTCAGCCTCCGAAAACGACAACGATGTTTACTGTAACCGGCTTCGAGGCTTGTTTTGCAAACAACATGCTCAGCCTCCGAAAACGACACCGGCGTTTACAGTAACCGGCTTCGAGGCTTGTTTTGCAAACAACATGCTCAGCCTCCGAAAAAATATTTTATTGCACAGGTTTACAAATCTTTGTATTTATCACAGGCTGCAAGGTTTTGCAAACCCTCGCAGGTATAATTCAAAAAAAAAGCCGACCCCGGAGGATCGACTTTTCAATCATAAATCACAAATCAAAATTTTACATGCTCTCTCTTATTGATGCCTGAGCTGCAGCCAATCGAGCAATAGGTACTCTGTAGGGCGAGCAACTCACATAGTCTAAACCGACACGGTGGCAGAATTCAACCGAAGAAGGTTCTCCTCCGTGTTCTCCGCAAATACCGAGTTTGATATCAGGGCGAGTTTGACGACCTTTTTTAACAGCCATCTCAACCAATTGTCCGACACCTTCCTGGTCTAACACTTGGAACGGATCTTCTTTCAAAATTCCTTTCTCGATGTATATCGGCAAGAATTTACCGGCATCGTCTCTTGAATAACCGAATGCCATCTGAGTAAGGTCATTGGTTCCGAAAGAGAAAAATTCGGCAGACTGAGCAATTTCATCGGCAGTAAGAGCTGCGCGCGGAATTTCAATCATGGTACCTACCATATGGTCAATCTTATCGTTTCTTTCTTCAAAAATCGTTTTTATGGTATCTCTTACAATGTCTTCCTGCATTTTCATTTCCTGAAGTGTTCCTGTTAAAGGAATCATAATTTCAGGCTTTGCAGTAACCCCTTTATCTTTAAGATTCATTGCCGCTTCAATAATTGCACGCGTTTGCATGACGGTTATTTCAGGATATGTATTTCCCAAACGACAACCTCTGTGTCCCAACATAGGGTTAACCTCAGAAAGGTCTTCCACTTTAGACTTAATGACATCGACACTAACGCCCATGGCTTCAGCCATTTCTTTTTGTCCTTTTTCATCATGCGGTACAAATTCGTGCAATGGCGGGTCAAGCAATCTTACCGTAACCGGCAAATCTTTCATGGCAGTAAAAATACCTTCAAAATCTTTACGCTGAATAGGCAATAACTTATCCAAGGCTTCTTTTCTTCCGTTGATATCTTTGGCAAGAATCATTTCGCGCATGGCACGAATTTTATTTCCTTCGAAAAACATATGCTCTGTACGAGTTAAACCAATCCCTTTAGCTCCGAAATTTCTTGCAACTTCTGAGTCTTCCGGAGTATCGGCATTTGTTCTGACATACATTCTTGAATATTTGTCCGCCATTTCCATCATGGCAGAAAAATCTCCGCTCAACTCAGGGTCAATGGTTTTAACTTTGCCTTCCAATACTTGTCCGGTAGATCCGTTTAAAGAGACCCAATCGCCTTCTTTGAAAACTACGTCGTCGGCAGTCATGGTGCGTGCCTTATAATTAATTTTAACGGTACCGGCACCCGACACACAACATTTTCCCATGCCTCGTGCAACAACTGCGGCGTGTGAGGTCATTCCGCCTCTTGCAGTAAGAATACCTTTAGCGGCATTCATTCCTGCGAGGTCTTCGGGAGAGGTTTCAATACGTATTAATATAACGTCGTCTCCTTTTTCCATGGCAGCTTCTGCATCATCGGCATGGAATACAATTTTACCCGTAGCAGCACCGGGAGAAGCCGGTAAACCTTTCGCAACCAATTGAGCTCCTTTTAAGGCATCTTCATCAAATACAGGGTGCAATAATTCATCTAATTTATTGGGCTCTTGACGCATCAAAGCCGTTTCCCCATCAATGATACCATCGTTGAACATGTCCATGGCAATTTTGACCATGGCGGCTCCGGTTCTTTTACCGGTTCTGGTTTGCAAGAGCCACAATTTGCCGTCTTGAACCGTAAATTCAAGATCTTGCATATCCGAGTAGTGATCTTCCAACTTTTGCTGAATATCATCCAATTCTTTGTACATCTTCGGCATAGCTTCTTCTAATGAAGGATAGTTCTTGGCTCTATCGTCTTCAGAAATATCTTGAAGTTTTGCCCATCGGTACGAACCCTCTTTTGTAATCTGCTTAGGTGTTCTTACACCGGCTACAACATCTTCGCCTTGTGCATTAATCAAATATTCACCGTTGAAAATATCTTCGCCGGTAGCCGCATCACGAGTAAAAGCAACCCCTGTGGCTGAGTTTTGCCCCATATTACCATATACCATGGCTTGAACATTTACTGCAGTTCCCCATTCTCCGGGTATTTTATTTAACTTTCTGTAATAAACCGCTCGTTCTGTGTTCCAGCTTCCGAATACGGCAAAAACTGCCCCCCAAAGTTGCTCCCAAGGGTTATCAGGAAAATTTTGTCCGGTATTTTTCTTAACGCCTGCTTTAAATTTTTGTACAAGAGACTTTAAATCATCAACCGTAAAATCGGTATCATCTTCGATGCCTTTAGCTTCTTTCATCTCTTCCATAATGGCTTCAAACGGGTCGATGTCTTCTTTGGATTCAGGTTTCATACCCATTACCACATCGCCGTACATTTGAACAAAACGTCGATATGAATCCCAGGCAAATCTTTCGTTGCCGGTTTTTTTAGCTATACCAAGCACGGCTTCATCATTCAATCCCAGATTCAAAACAGTATCCATCATTCCGGGCATTGAAACTCTGGCTCCGGAGCGTACCGATAATAATAATGGATTCTCTTTACTTCCGAAGATTGTACCCATAATTTTTTCGATGTACTTTACGCCGTTTTCAACTTCTGCCTTTGATAAATCTTTAAATTTATCGCTGCCGATAGTGTTAAATTCCGTACAGGCATCGGTGGTAATTGTATAACCGGGAGGAACCGGAACACCGACTAAATTCATTTCTGCCAAGTTGGCTCCTTTTCCGCCAAGCAAGTTTTTCATTTCCGTTTTTCCTTCAGCTTTCTTATCTCCAAAGGTATAAACTCGTTTGTTATTCGACATTTTTAAAAATTTTAATTAGTATTATATTGATTGTGTATTCCAACACTTCGTTAAATTACGAATTATTAATTACGAACGGCGAAACCCTCACCGCAGGTAATTACGAACTAAGTACGTAATAGTCAACACTTTAACTTGTTTACGACTTGCGTTATAAAATACTGAATATCAGGTAATTATAAAAATCTAAGGCTATAGTTTAAAATGACACCTCTATTCTAAACTATCGCCAAATTTAACAAACTATTGAATGATATAATGGTTCAATAATTCAACTAATTATCAGTAATATAACAATATTAAATACGAGAGAATTTATGTGTTACTACTTAGTTACTTTACTAATAAGCTGTTAAACTCGGATTTTCATATTCAAATCATCTTTGATTTACTGAAAACAATATTCTGTTTATTCTCTTTCAGGAATCAAAAAAAACCAACATTTCTCCAAGATGTAAAAGTATAAAATTATTGAATAATTAAAAATTTGTTTTTTAGTACTCTTCATATTTTAAAAACCGGCTTTCTGATTATCAACGGTTTAAATCATGAAAGAGCTTTATCAAACGTTTGCAATAAAGTTATAGTATGTTTTACAACATCTCTAATTCTGTTTAAAATACTCTCAAAAAACATATTTCAAGCAAAAAATCATTTTATAACTTTGTAAAAAAATAAATGTACAATTCATGAAACTCTTTTTCAGAAAATACGGCAATCACGGCCCCCGACTTATTATTTTGCATGGTCTGTTCGGCATGTCGGACAATTGGAGGGGCTTTGCAAAAAAGCTAAGTGCTGTCTGCCAAATTTATATTCCGGACATAAGAAATCACGGAAATTCACCTCACAGCAAAGAACACAACTACAAAATATTGGCACAGGACATCAAACAATTTATGTCGGAATCGGAAATGAAAACGGCAATAATTTTGGGGCATTCTATGGGCGGAAAAACGGCGATGCAACTAACCGCTGATTATCCGGAACTTGTAGAAAAACTCATTATCGTTGATATTGCTCCAAGGGCTTATTTGAAACCAAAGCTACTGCTTGGGACAAAAACAAACCAAGAACGTTTTTTTGAATACCTTCTCAAAACGGAAAACAAATTGGCTTTGTTTGAGTCTCGCAATAAATTAAATCGCCATTTGGAAGAGTCCTTTTCAACTATGATTAATAAATATATCATTAAAAAAAATATTCGTCGGAAAGCCCAAGGAGGCTATGAATTCAAATTTAACCCCAAAAACCTGTACCGCCAAATGGACAAGATTATGGCTGCTCCCGAAATTCTGCCCGGAAAATTCAAAAAAGACGTATTATTCATTAAAGGGGAAAAATCGGATTATATTCAACCGGCTGATATCACAGTCATCAGGAAGCTGTATCCCAACGCTCAAATCAATGAAATAAAAGGTTCCGGCCACATGATACATATTGACAGTCCTATACAATTCCCGGAGGTGGTTTCCCGTTTTATAGAGAACTCTGAATTCAAAATTAGAAATTAAGAATGTTTGCCGTCCGATAGTTTATGCCGTCTTGTATACTTTAAAATGGTTTAATTATTCAATGATATAGTGATACAATACTTTGCTATTCAACAAATACACTCTTTGTAAAAGTAAAATTATTAACCGTTTAAAATATATCTAAGAAATACACACGTTTAAATGTTCTATCGAACGATTTGAAGTGTTCTCTTTCTTTGTGTACGGCGAAGAAGTCACAAAAGACACAAAGATAAAATGTAATTTTAATAAGTCCGACAGCTCAAAATAAGATTTAGCCGTTTTATAGAGAACAAATTAATAGGTGTTAAGTAAAATATTTTTTTTAGATATATATAATGTATTTTTACGCCCTCAATACAAATATTGAAATTTAATTATTATGAAGAAGATATTATATCTTACAGCAATAGCACTTTTCACTATTAATATGGGTTGTTCTCAAAATGATGAAGCCCCAAAAACAAAAATCACATTTAAAGGTGAAACAACATTTAATTTCGGACAAATAGACTACGAAAGCGAAGGAATTCACGATTTCATATTCAAAAACACAGGAAAGCATTCATTGATTATAACAAATGTAACCTCAAGCTGCGGATGTACAGTTCCGGTCTACCCCAACAAGCCCATCAAAAGGGGAGAGTCGGATACCATCAGAGTTAAATACGACACCAAACGTGAGGGGGGATTTTCTAAATCGGTAACCGTGTACTCCACAGCTAAATCTTCGCCGACCAAATTAAGAATTCAGGGAGATGTATTACCCAAAACGGGCAAATAGAAGTTTTCTCCCATACTAAAAAACTTAACACATCTAATATTATGCCAAAATTATCAACTCGAGGCAGCAGCATGCCCGCCTCCCCCATTCGAAAACTTGTACCTTATGCCGAAGACGCAAAGAAGAGAGGAATTCATGTTCATCACTTAAATATCGGACAACCGGATATTGAAACGCCGAAAGAGGCCTTGGATGCGGTGCGTAATCTTGATATTAAAACGGTTGAATACAGCCATTCGGCCGGTAACGAAAGCTACAGAAAAGGCATTGCCGATTACTATAAAGGTTTAGGAATAGATATCAGCTACGAAAACATATTGATAACCACCGGCGGGTCGGAAGCCATTGTATTTGCATTTCTCACGGCATTGAATCCCGGTGATGAGGTTATCATACCCGAACCGTTCTATACAAATTACAACGGATTTGCTAATCAGGCCGGAATAAATATTGTTCCCGTCACGTCAACCATTGAAACCGGTTTTGCATTGCCGCCAATTGCAGATTTTGAAAAATTAATTACCAAAAAAACTAAAGCTGTTTTAATATGCAACCCAAACAACCCAACCGGCTATTTGTATTCCAAGGATGAACTCATGCAATTAAAAGAACTCGTGATAAAACATGACTTGTACTTATTTGCCGACGAAGTGTACAGAGAATTTTGCTATGACGGAGAAGAACATTTCTCGGTATTAAGCATGAACGACATTGACGACAAAGTGATTTTATTTGACTCTGTATCCAAACGATACAGTGAATGCGGTGTAAGAATAGGGGCATTGATATCCGGAAATGCAGCTATCATTGAGGCTTCTCTAAAGTATGCTCAAGCAAGATTGAGCCCGCCACTTTTCGGACAAATTGCTGCTGAAGCCTCCCTGAAAGCCGGTCAGCCATATTTTGACAAAGTCCATAAAGAATATATGAACCGTCGCGACTTTGTAATTGAAGCGCTCAATAAAATTGAAGGCGTATATGCTCCCAAGCCCAAAGGTGCTTTTTACACTGTGCTGAGTATCCCGGTTGATGATGCTGAAGATTTCTGTATTTGGTTACTGAAAGATTTTAGTTACCAAGGAGAAACCGTTATGCTTGCCCCGGCCTCCGGCTTTTATTCAACGCCCGAAAAAGGTAAAAATGAAGTTCGCCTGGCCTACGTTCTCAAAAAAGAAGACTTAGCTAAGGCAGTAACAATTATTGAAAAAGGATTGGAAGCATATAAGCGTGTAGTTTAAAAAGGTTAGAAGTTGAGTGTACTCCGAAAAATCGTTTTTGACAGGATTGACAAGATTTACATGTTTTTGTTAAATCATAAAGTTCTTATTATTAACACAATACTATCTTTGTATTTACAAAATTTTCCAAAAATGGTATTTTCGGAGTGGATTCAAAGTTGAAAGTTGAAAGTCTGTAATAAACGACTTATATAAATGCGGTTACAGACAATTTACCCTGCCGCATTACATTTCATATCTGCACCTGTGTGGTGTTTTCACCACACAGGATCTATCCGGATACAAATTCCTGTCAGGTGAAAA
>JAYEIA010000241.1:0-7031 GCA_034659855.1 Bacteroidota bacterium | reverse complement strand
TCTTCAGAACATAGGCTGCCGAAACAAAAGATATATCAATTGACGGGCGTGAATGGTTTACCGGTTCCTCAGTTGACAGAGCGAATGTATTATCCGGTTCAATATATAAATGATAATTTGCCGGCGTCAAATAGATATGATTGGGTTTAATTTTTTCCTTGTCCCGGGGTTCAGAAATCGCCACTTTGGTTTTGATGTTAAGAGCCTCCACAAAGCCCTCCCTTACGTGTTTGAGTCGGTGTAAAATTAAAATAAATGTATGCGGAAAATCTTTGGGCAAAGCTTCCAATATATTTACCACCGATTGAAAACTGCCGGCAGACCCTCCAAGTATTATGTATCTTTGCATTGTCATGGATTTTAATAAACAATTTTTTTGTAAATGGCTTCATGCTTAGATACCTTTTTGTACTTATTTGTTACAGTTGCTCCCAAAGTTTCCTTTGAACCAATGACGAGGTATCCTTTTTTTGTCAATGTATTGGTTACTTTATTTATAATATCAAAATGTGAGGTTTTATTCAAATATATTAGTTTGTTTCTAAAAAGGATTAAATCAAATTCCGACTTATAATCAATATCCTGTATAGGCCTGACTTTAATTTCAAGTTTATCTTCAAACCGGTTCGTTTTTACCATATAATTGTAATCGGTATATGAAAAATAGGAATTAAACTGATAACCGTTTTCAGCCACTTCAATATTTTTTTTCAACATTTGTAAATTAGTATTGCTGTACAGAGCTGTAGTGATAATCTTTTTGTGGTTCTTTGTGGGTGTGTGTGCAATAATATGACATTTGTACCCGATGCCGGCCTCATTCAGAATAATTCTTAAGCTGTGAAGTTCCTCTCCGGTTGTTGTATAGGGGAGAAAAATTTTGATTACATCTTTTTTTCTGAGTTTTTTTTGAATCGTATCCGACAATTTAGCCCACAGTGCCGGAGTGCGCAAAAATTCAGATTCAGGAATAATAAAATAATCAAGAATTTTACTTCTGAATTTGGGGTGTTTTTCAATTTGCTTTATTATGGCTTGTGCGTTATTTTGATTTAAGTCACTCATCATACGGTCAATACGATTCATTATACTGCCGGTTGTGTAGTTTCGAAAGTCATGGCCCGTATATTCGAATATATGGTCAAGAATGTATTTTTTTTCTGATATTTTAATGCGCTGATTAATCAAAATATTATTTTTTTATATAAAAATGACCGTGTTTGATAAAATGTCGAGATTCTTTTCCTAAAATGCTTTCGTGTGCTCCAAGAATAAGAAAACCTTTAGATACCAAGTTTTCTGCAAATAAATTGAACAGTTGATTTTGCAGTTGAGTTCTGAAATAGATGAGTACATTTCGGCAAAGAATAATATCAAATTTTATGTCAAATACATTTCCCGGTTTTACCAAGTCATGTTGTTTGTAAATGGCTCTGTTTCTTATAAAATCTTTTGCGGTTATTAGATCCGTCGACTTATCCACATCAAAATATTTTGAAAAAGGGGTGTCGTAAAATTCTTCAAAATTGTAGGGGTTCTTCTGAACAACCTGCATGAAATTTTCAATGTATTCAATATTAAACCGATATGGATATTTGCCGGAAATGGCCGTATCAATAACTTTTTGGTTAATATCCGTTGCGTAAATATTGGCTTTGTGGAGCAGATTCAATTCATTGAGTAAAATAAGCATGGAATAGACTTCTTGCCCGGTTGAACTTCCGGCATGCCAAATATTTATTGTTGACTTATATTTCAATTTTTTTAGAATGCGAAATTTTATTGTTTGCCATATTTGAGGATCTCTGAAGAGTTCGGTAGTGTTTACTGTGATTTCTTGAACCAAACTGTCGCAATAAGGTTCGCTCTCAGTAATCTTTCTGAGTAGCTGTTCTTTAGTTATGTTTTGTTCAGAAATAATTTTACTCAGTCTTCTCATCAACGATTTTTCCGAATATCCGGAAAGGTCATAAGAAGAATGCTCTTTTAGAGTGTTATGAAATTTCTCAATGTAATCTGTTGAAAACATATTAGATTTAAGTTTGTTAATTCAATCGTGTAAGCATTTTTAAATGCATAAAATTAAAAAATATTCTACCGGATTCATTTTGAATAGTTTCCCTAATTCAAAATCTTTTCATTCTCTATTTTCAATGATAAATTCATAAATTACAAATTGTTGTTTGATTTTAAAAGCTGCTTGGTTTTTTCAATACGTTCTTTTGCTTCTGTGAGAGCAGAATGTAATTTTTGTTCTAAAAGGTGTTTTGGCGGAAGCTCTGTCCAATATTCGGATACCATAATTCCGTCTTTATTCAAATTCAATAGTTTTATTTGTTCTGTACCGGCTTCGGTGCAAAGTATTATGCCTATGGGCGTTTCTTCTCCTTGCTGTTTTTCTTTTTGGTTAAGCCAATTAAGGTATAATTCCATTTGCCCTTTGTGTGCGGGTTTAAATTTTCCGATTTTTAGTTCAACGGCAACTAATCGTTTTAGTTTTCGGTGAAAAAAAAGTAAGTCCAAATAAAAATCTTCGCCATCAATAATCATTCTTTTTTGGCGTTCGATAAAGGCAAAATCTTTGCCGAGTTCTAAAATAAAAAGTTCAAGTTCTTTTATTATTGCACTTTCAAGGTCTTTTTCTAAGTAACCGTCTTTGAGTCCGAGAAAATCGAGAAAATAGGGGTCTTTAAACGAAAAATCAAAATCGGTTTCGGATAAGTTATTTTTAATTGTGGCAATTTCGCCACGTTCAAAGGCTTTGCGTTCTATTTGATTTTGAAGTTCACGTTTACTCCAAAGATTTTCAATTGATTTTTGAGCATAAAATAATCTTGCATCTTCCTTTTTTATAGATAAAAGGGTGATAAAATGCGTCCAGCTCAATTGTGTCGCCAGCGGTGACACAATTGAAATATCGGGGAACAATTCGGTAAATTGCATCATTCTTCGCAGGTTTCTTGTTTCAAAACTTCGTCCGTAAAGCCTTATTAATTCTTCTGATAAGGATTTAACAATTTGTTTTCCGTATTCGGCACGTTGGTTTTGTAATACGTTTTGGTTTATCGATTTTCCAATATGCCAATAGGTTAAAGTTAGTGTGCTGTTTACTTGTGCTGTAACTTTTTGCTTACCCTGTTCAATAATTTTGCAAATTTCGTAAAACAAGGATTTATATTTTTTTATTTCAGCCATTGTTTATTATTCAGCGTTTTCAAATAAATATTCTTTGCTTTGTGTAATCATATTAAATTCAAAAGCCAAATATTTGTTTTGAAATATGTAAATCATATTCTCCTTATTTTTAAAAGTCGGTATTATAATATTCAATATTAATCGCTTAAACCATGGTACAATAAAATAACGAAAGTTTTCTTTGCAAATTTTATGAGGTACGCTACTTTTCAAATTTTAATGAATTTACCTCCGATGCATTTACGTACGTTTTGCATTATACCAACCGGAGCTAAGGTATGCTTTTTTCTTACAATTGAAAAATATATATTCGTAGTTTCAGAACCAAATTCAATATTTTTTATACATGGGATAAGCATAAAACATTTTTTGAAAGGAATAATCTTTTCAGGATACTAAAATTATTGTTATTTTTGAATAATCAATAGTTTAGCATAAGGTGTTTATTTATTTTGTTTTGAAATGTCATTCAAACTCAACCAATAACAAGTAGCAGAATGAACCATACAAAGTAAGAAATGATGTGCGGACGCAAACAATAAACAAACGTGCAGATTTAAAAATAAGTGGATGTTTTTTAAAGATATACCCGGAAATTCAGAAGTAAAAAAGCGATTGATAAATACGATTGATACCCAAAGAGTAAGTCATGCCTTGCTTTTTACCGGGCCGGAAGGTAATACCAAGTTGTCGCTTGCCATGGCCTATGCACAGTATCTTTCCTGTACAAATCGGAGCGATGGAGACTCCTGTGGAGAATGTCCTTCTTGTAAGAAATATGAGAAGGCCGTACATCCGGATTTGCATTTTGTTTTTCCGGTAGTGAGCGGAAAATCCGGTTCAAAACCCGTAAGTGATGATTACTTAAAGGAATGGAGAACGTTTCTTAATTCAAGAAAATTTCATGGGTTTAACCAATGGGTGGCAGCCATGGGAGTTGATAATAAGCAAGCCGGCATATTTACACAGGAAAGTGCATCTATTGTACGAAAATTAAATTTTAAGGCTTACGAGTCCGATTACAAAATGATGATTATATGGTTGCCTGAAAAAATGAATTTGTCGGCGGCCAATAAATTGCTCAAAATGATAGAAGAGCCGCCCGAAAAAACTTTGTTTATTTTGGTTAGTGAACAACCCGATGCCATAATTAAAACCATACAATCCAGAACTCAGCCCATAAAAATTCCTAAAACAGAAACGGAAGAATTATCGGATTATTTGAACAATAATTTTAATACCGAGCCCGACAAAATTGCCGAAGTTGTAAGAGTTTCGGAAGGTAATGGGGTAAAAGCTCAAGAAATGTTGGAGGCCGCCGGGAGTAATACGTCTGCATTTTTTAACGATTTTTCGGATATGATGCGCTATTCCTATGCTGCAAACGGAAAACAGTTGGTGGCTTGGGCAGAAAAAATGTCGAAATACGGCAGAGAACAGCAAAAGATTTTTCTTAATTATGCATTACGCATGATAAGAGAAAATTTTATGTTAAATTTAGCCCCTGAAAACAAAAATCAATTGGTTTTTTTAACGGAAAAGGAAGAATCCTTTTCGAGTAATTTTTCACAGTTTATACATAAAAAGAATATTAGTCTTTTAACACAAGAGTTTAATGATGCAATTTTGCATATTGGACGAAATGGTTACGATAAACTAATATTTTTAGATTTATCATTGAAAACAGCAAAATTGCTGAGATTAAAGCAGTAGAGCAAGAAATTTTTTATATATCAGTATATTTGGTTTACAACAAGACAACCAAAAAATATTAATAAAATATTCTGACAGACAGTTTGTTATTTGGAAAAGTTTTCCCAAAAAATTCTAAGCTATATATTTTAGCTCGGAATTCTGTTCTATACAATTAAAGAGTTTTTTGAAAGTCTGCTGCAAAAATTATACAAAAGCTAGGTCAAAGGATGTAATTTGAAGGGGTTGTGATGAAATAAATTGACAGTTTTAAACGAAGTTATTTCGGAACAATTCCTAAGATGAAAGCTTTTCTAAAAACACAGTAGAGATATGAAAAATAAAGCTGATAATTTACGCGGATGCAATAACCTTAACGGGGAAATTTGCAACTCGTACAGTCAAAATAAATTAAACGTTCACAATTATTTAGAAAATATTCCGGAGAGTATTAATGTTACAGATTTAGTTGAAGTCAGATTCAAAAATACACGAAAAGAATATTTTACTAATGTAAATAAACTAAAGCTGAAATCCGGTGATATGGTTGCTGTAGAAGCATCGCCGGGGCATGATATCGGAACGATATCCTTAACGGGAGAGTTGGTAAAAGAACAATTGAAGAAGAATGGGTTGAGGCCTGACTATAATTTCAAAAAAATTTATCGATTGGCAAAACCCATTGATGTTTCAAAATGGGAAAGAGCTACAGACCGAGAAAATTCTGTGATGCTGGAATCCAGGAGAATTGCTAAAAACCTGGGCTTGTCAATGAAAATAGGCGATGTTGAGTTTCAAGGCGACGGATCCAAAGCCATCTTCTACTATATTGCCGACGGCCGGGTGGATTTCAGAAAACTGATACGAGTTTTGGCCGGTACCTTTAAGATCCGAATTGAAATGAAACAGATTGGTGCCCGACAAGAGGCCGGAAGAATTGGTGGTTTCGGCTCTTGTGGCAGAGAACTTTGTTGCTCAAAATGGTTGACTGATTTTGTCTCGGTTACTACTGATGTCGTTCGAGAGCAAGAAATAAGCCTTAATCCGGAAAAACTTGCCGGACAATGCGGCAAATTGAAGTGCTGTATGAATTTTGAAGTGGACTGCTATAAGGATGCCAAGAAATCTTTTCCCAAAAAAATAAATTTAAAAACGTCTCATAGTACGGCCTATTATTTGAAAACCGATGTGTATAAAAAATTAATGTGGTACAATGAGGTGGACAAGAACGGAAAACGAATGCTTAGCATCCCCCTTGAACGGGTTCAAGAGGTGCTTGATTTAAATAAAGCCGGAAAAAAACCCGATACTCTTGAGAAAATTGATGATATTGTTGATCTTCAGGCTGATTTTGATGATATTTTGGATAATAATAGTTTGACGCGTTTTGATAAAAAGAAGAAAAAACAAAAAAACAAACCGGCAAACAGAAAGCAGAGAAGTTCTCGAAGAAATAAACGCCATAAAGAATCAAATCCTAATAAACATCCAAACAATCGAAAGAAAAACTAATGATTTCTTACAGACAGTTTTTGATTATTTTTATTCTTTTATTTGTGTTCTCGGCTTGCGACGATACCTATGTTTATAAGCAAGAATACAGTATAGAAAATGAAGTGTGGAATAAGGAAAATGCAGCTGAATTTGCTGTCGATATCAAAGACGTAAATGAAGCTTACGATTTATATTTTGATATTAAGATTTCCGACCGGTTTAAAACACAGAATATTTGGATGTTCTTTGAAGTTGAAGCTCCCGACGGAACTATCCAACGAGATACCACGGAGTACATGCTTTTTGATTCCGGCGGAAAAACTTTGGGCGAAAACCACAGAAATACTTATGAATATTCTTTGTTGTATAAGCCGGCGGTGAGTTTTCCGGAACCCGGAATATACCGGGTAAGAGTAAAACAAGGGATGCGAAAAAATCAAACTCCACTTGCTCAATCGGTTACATTTATTGTAAGAAAATCGGAATTTTTAATAAAGGGTGAAGATTCGTAATGCGTTGAGTAACACCCTATTAATACTTTATAATAAACGACTTATAAGAATGCGGTTACAGACAACAATAGTTCGTTAAATTTTTATAATTACCTTATATTCAATACTTTATAAAGCAAGCCGTAAGCGAGTTAAAGT
>JAYEIA010000240.1:0-7053 GCA_034659855.1 Bacteroidota bacterium | reverse complement strand
TGATACGCCTGTTATAAATAAAAATTTGATATATTTATCACTATCTTTAATTCCTGAAAATAAAGTTTTTAATATTTGTCTATTTTTCTCACCTATACTCAGAGTTTCTTTTTCCAAATAATCAATAAATTGCGTTATTTCATGTATCATAGTTGTTCTTATTTTTATCCAAATATAAAATTAAAAAACCAAAAGCTAATAATAATTTGTGATTAAAAGTAAAAAAGACAATTACATTAATTCAATTATTTTAATTTATTTTGTCGTATCTTTGCAACAGTATTAACCGAAAACACGCAAGTGCCCGGTGGTCGGGTTATCTTTTTTGTATAAGAGCTTGATCATAGAAATAAGTTTTATTCAATGTTTCTCTCACTAAAATTTTTACATTATATTCAATACTTGAGTGCAGTCTACTAAAGTATAAAGTTTTTAAAGTCAAAAGTATAAGTAATTCAAAATCAGAAATTTAATCAAATTAGGTAATTTTACATAACGTACTGAAATTCTGTATTTTAACTTCATAAACTTTCAACTTTATAAACTGAACCAATTTTAGCTCACCTTATAATTTCACAACAACCAAAGCCCTGAGAATTCAATCGCCCAAATCCGCTGTAGAAGCCAATGCGTTGTATCTCAGGGGCGGCTTGCAGTTCAAAATCAAACATATAACCAATCAATTTTGACTCATCGCGCGTGTTGGCTTTTATGGTAATGCCCTTCTTTCGTATTTTTCCGAAATGTTTTAATTTTATAGCTTCCGGACGTATCGAAAGTTGTTCTTCATGGGCCAATGTTTTTGAAATAAGGTTGGTTGAGAATAAGGTCTCATACCCCTGGTCTCGGGGCGACAGATAACTCTTATACTTCTGTCCTTCAACCGCTTTATCTATAAATATAGGAGACAGGCATCGGTAACGCATGGTTGAAGAAAACTCAGGGTCGGGCAATCGTTCCACTGACTTAACGTAAAAATCAACCTTACTTTTTTTATCACCTATACTCAACGATTGCTTTATAAAAATACCGGCGACAAAGGTTTCAACAGCTTTTATCGGCAAAAAAGAAATAATCAGATAAACTTCGTCACTTCGTATCTTTAATCGATCGTTGAAAACCTGATATTGGGGAACATCAAATTGAGAAAAGGTAAACAGCTTAAAAGCTTTCTTTTCGGAAATATATCCTTTGGAATGAAGCCACTCAGAAAATTCGGGGCTGCCGTAATTCAATGTTTTGTATATCCATGCCGACAACTCATACATGTAGTTTACCGGCAACACTTTTGAGTCTGAACTAACGGATAATCCAAGTCTTATGCGCATTGTTACTAAATTTTGGTGCAACCAAAGATAATAACAATATAGTATAACTAAAAATATTCAAGCACTTTTATTGAATATTCATCAGAGGAGGTTTCTGCCGGTATCTTACGAGACTTTAATTTTTTTGAAAGAATGAACAGGCTCGCCACCCCTTGCAGAGCAAGAGCTACAGCCCGATGCACAATGTCCGCCTTTTGATTTTTGGGGAACAAAAATCATTGCTATACCATATAAGGTGTAACCAAAAGCTAAAAATATTAATATGTATGTTATAATTTCTTGTATCATAATATCTGTTTTTTGTAATCTTTACTGAGTCCGGTCTAAAAAGTATGTTTTATTTCAGTAAAAAAAGTTATGTCCTTAATTATCAAAGTTTTATAAACTATTTCACAATTGACTTAAAACGCTTATTTTTAGTACTTTAACTTTCAACTTTATAACTTTTTAAACTGAACTCTTCACATATTCTATATAAACAATTGACCCACCGTTTGAATCAGAAAAGCCAACACCCATGCCAAACCGGTGGTATAAACCATGGTAAATACAGCCCACTTAACATTCGATTCATTCTTTATAGCCACAATGGTTGCAATACAGGGGAAATAAACCAAGATGAATATTAAAAATGAGACCGCCGTAAGACCGGTAAAGATCAGCTGACCTTTCTTTTTGCCGGAATCATAGCGCACATTTCGTATTTGCTCTATCAGTGTTGACGAATTGCCTTCAGCATCACTCACCCCGTATAAAACGCCCATGGTACTAACAACAATCTCCTTGGCGGCCACCCCCGACAGTATACTCACTCCCATGCGCCAATCAAAGCCCAACGGCCGAAGCACAGGTTCTGAAAATTGACCGACTTTTCCGATATATGAATTTTTTTGTTGATACATATTAAATTCCTGCTGTATGCTGTCAATTTTCTCATCCAATTGTCGGTTCAATTCAATATTCTCTCCCGATCGCAGGTCTTCCATTTTTGCTACTCGGTCATCGATGTCTGCGGCCATTTCCTCTTGCTGAGGAAAATAACTCAAAGACCAAATAATAACTGAAGCCACTAAAATTATTCCTCCCATTTTTTTTAAATATTGCGAAGCTTTACTCCACATATGTCGCAGAGTTGTGGTAAAAACGGGCATTCTGTACGGAGGCAATTCCAACACAAACGGGGCATTATTTTTCTTGAATAATACAGCCTTAAACAGTAAAGCAACCAAGATCGACAATACAATTCCGGTAAAATAAATCAAAAACAACACGATACCGGCTCGTTCCGGAAATACAGCTCCTACAATAATTAAATACACCGGAAGTCGGGCACTGCACGACATAAAGGGATTTATGAGCATGGTCAATATTCTGTCCTGTCGATGGGGCAATGTTCTGGTGGCCATAATCGCCGGCACATTACATCCAAAACCCATAATCATGGGAATAAATGCCTTGCCGTGTAAACCTATTTTTTGCATTACACGGTCGGTTATAAAGGCAGCTCGTGCCATATATCCCGTATCTTCCATCAAGGAAATCAGAAAAAATAAAATAAGGATATTCGGAAGAAATACGATGACTCCCCCCACCCCGTTTATCACACCGTCAATAATTAAATCTTTAAGCATGCCGCTGCTCATGTGTTCGGCCGTGAAATTGCCCAACATGCCCACCCCCTGCTCAATCCAATTCATCGGATATTCCCCGAGTGTAAAGGTGGCTTGAAACATGAGATACATAAACCCTAAAAATAACGGCAGCCCGTATATCCTGTGCGATATAATTCGATCAATTCTTTGCGTACGCGGATGACGTTCTTGTACGCCCGACTTGTAGGTTTCGTGAAGTGCTCCTCTTACAAAACCATAGCGAGCATCTGAAATTAAGGTTTCCGTGTCGTCATTCATGCGTTGTTCTAAGCGTTGAACAGTTTTATCTCTTTGGTTCAAAACCTGCTCACCATTCTTAAATTTCCCGACAAGTTCCGAGAAAACCTCATCGCCGTCAAGTAAATTTAATGCTATAAACCGAGCGGCAATTTGGTTGGTCAACTTTAAATTATCTTCTGTATCCAGCGTATTTTGCAACTCTTGTATACCCCGTTCAATTCCTTTTCCGTAATCAATATGGACGTGCCTCAAAATTGACTCCTCGTCGTTATAGACCTGAATCACTCTCTTAAAAAGCTCATTTAAACCACCACCTTTTGCGGCGACGGTAGGTATTACCGGAATACCAAGCATTTCTCCGAAAGACTTATAATCAAACTCGTCCCCGTTTTTCAGCATTTGGTCATGCATATTCAATGCCATCACCACTTTAATATCCATATCAATAAGGCGAGCGGTGAGGTATAAATTTCGTTCCAAGTTGGAACCGTCCACAACATTAATAACCACATCGGGCATATCATCAATAATGTGACTGCGTACATAAAGTTCTTCAGGGCTGTATGCCGTGAGGGAGTACGTTCCGGGCAAGTCAGTTACCTGAAATGAGTAACCGTCTTGCTTCATATTTCCTTTTTTGGAATCCACGGTTACGCCGCCGTAGTTGCCCACATGCTCCTGCAAACCGGTTATTTTGTTGAATAGTGTGGTCTTGCCGCAGTTAGGATTACCAACCAAAGCAACATTTATTCGCTTGGATTTAATTTCTGCACCTTTTTTTAGGATATTATTACCCCAGGTATTGTGCTGATTCTCCTTAAGAAATTTATCAACTTCAGATTCTGACACCAATTCTACCATGGCCGCCTCGCTTTTTCTCAAAGAAACCTCATAGCCCATGATATTGTACTCCACAGGATCTTTCAGTGGTGCATGACGAACGGCTTTTATTTTTTTTCCGGCAACAAAACCCATCTCCAGCAAGCGTTTTCGAAATATTCCGCGCCCCTTAATCTTTACGATTATTGCTTCTTCATTATTTTTTAATTCTGCCAATGTCATACTGGTAACCTATTTTGTGCAAATATAAATATCCATTTTCAACAAAACAATCCCTATTTATTGGTAGATTATCATCTTATTTATGCATATTTTTATTTGAAGACTTCGTCTGTTTTAATATTTTGAATGGCAATACTCCTTTAATATAAAGGTTGCTATATGATATTGCGATATAATTGGGCACAAGCATTATTTATAATAAGCCAAATAACTGATAATTAAGTAGGTGGCAATAGGTGTAAATTTGTTTAAAATTCGTTTTTACAGGCATTCATACATTTACAATTATACACAATGTCCATTTTTTTATATTAAAACAGACAAAGTCTGTTTTAAACAAATAGTTTATCAAACTTTATTACATTTGCCGAGGTCGAACGGAATATTCCGACGGCTTATTTGAACAAAAAATAATGACCATGAAAATAATTATATCCCCGGCCAAGCGACTTGATTTTGAATCTGAACCAAGGTTTGACAGCTGTACTCAAGCACGTTTCACCGACGAGTCGCAGCAACTCATAGACATCCTTCGGCAAAAGTCTGTTGAAGAAATCAGGCAACTGATGAAATTAAGTGCCGATTTGGCTCAACTCAACCATGAACGCTATGCCTTATGGAATCTGCCGTTCACTACGGAGAATGCCAAACAAGCCGGGTTTGCTTTTGAGGGCGATGTATTCAAAGCCATGGACAAAGACAATTTGAACCGCAAACAATGGGATTATTTGCAAGACAATCTCCGAATTTTATCCGGCTTGCACGGTTTGCTCCGGCCCTACGATCTCATACAACCGCATCGGTTGGAGGGCGGCACAAAATTAGAAACGCCAAAAGGCAAAAACTTATACGAGTTTTGGGGAAATAAAATTACCGATGCCCTCAACTCCGATTTCGGCACCCAAGACCCTAATATTTTATTCAATCTGGCCTCAAATGAGTACTTCAGATACATCAAAAAGAAACAGCTCAAGGCGAATATTATTACGGCAAATTTTAAAGAATATAAAAACGGAACATTAAAAACCGTTGCCATATATGCGAAAAAAGCTCGCGGCATGATGTTGAACTTCATGGCAACCAACAATATACAAAAACCCGAAGACACTCTGGCTTTTAACCGTGACGGCTACGAATACAGCGAAAAACATTCTTCGGAGAAAGAGTATATGTTTGTCCGATAAAAAAACTCAAGATTAATCTGCAACTTCCTGCCCCTGCCGGTGCGAGCTTGTAGCTCGTACCATTTTCTACAAACCCAAGAGCAAAATAAGAAATACATCAAATATAAATTTCTGCATAAATAGAATTATATTTTAAATTCTGACAATAAAGAAGTTATAAATGAGCAGAAAATATAAATTTATAGTGAGGTACGAGCTGCAAGCTCGCACCGGCGGGGGAAATATCTTTACATTTTAACTTGTTCCGCCAAAGGTAGGATTAAAATCTTTTGCCTATTTTCAGCGTTTTTAAAATTTCAACTAAACGTGGCTATTATCAAAGTATTGTTTCACAATAATCTTGAAAATAAACAAAACAACTTCGTCAATTCTGTAAACTTGATTTTGTAACAAGCACTAATCTACAATTTCCTGCTCACCTTTAATTCGATAAACCGTATTTCGGGCAATAGCCAGTAAAATATACAAAAAGATGATGAGGGGAAAAGAGAGGGTTTGAAGAAACAATATTAAGAAAAAAGATACGGCAACAAAGAAATATCGGGTTCTGTTGCGCTCAAGGTTTATATCTCTGAACTTAAGAGAAAACATGGGTAACTCTATAACCAATAAGGCTGAGAAAAGAACGACGGGAACCAAATAAAAAAAAATATTTTCCATGGCAAAAACCTGCAAACCGATGAGTGCAGCCCAAGTCATCATCGGCAAATCAATATCCATCCACTTGGAAATTATAATGAGTTCATCGGGATTAAAATCTTTGAGCAACGGCAAAGAGGCGAAGAAAAAAGCCGAAACCGGCGTAGGAATTCCCAAAAATTGATCGAATTGGCGTTCATCTATATTGAATTTTGCCAAGCGTAAAGCCGAGAAAAAAACAATTAATATCGGCGATATTAAAACCAATATCTGCCAAACGGGCAATTCAAAACTAAAGTCGGTTACTTTAAGCGAAATTTTCAATAATTGATACACAATAATTGAGGGGGCAACACCAAAGGTTACCAAGTCGGCCAAAGAATCCAGCTGTTTTCCCAAATCTGAATATTGATTTAATAAACGGGCAAAAAATCCGTCCATAAAATCAAATATCATACCCGAAAATATTAACAAGGAGGCCCAAATCAAATAATCTTTGTCTTCCAAAACCAAAATTATAGCTGCAAAACCACAAAACAGATTTAACAGAGTAAACAGATTAGGAACATTAAAATATTTAATTGACTTTGGCATAAAATATTATTCTTTGTGTACCTGTAAAAATTGTCCGACCCCAATTTATGTTTCAATTGTTTTACCGAATAAATACAATATATTGCACAAAAATACAGTTTATAGAACAGTTTTTATAACACAATTATACAAATATAAGACCATTTTTGAATAAGTAAAGATTTTTTTACAATTTTGAATGAATAAAATACAAAATTCTGATTCTTTTTAACTGTATTACACCCTTTAAAAAAAACAAGTTATTAATAAATTTAATAATAATGAAATATTATTTTCTTACTGTACTATTATCCTTAAGCCTTTTTTCATTTTCGCAAACAAGAATTTACAGAAATGATTTCTTAAATGTCGGAG
>JAYEIA010000239.1:0-7054 GCA_034659855.1 Bacteroidota bacterium | reverse complement strand
CTACGGTAAAGACAACAATGTGGTAAAACAAATTGTTGACTTGGCTCTTTTGGCCAACAATATGCTCACC
Organism: Bacteroidota bacterium; assembly: GCA_034659855.1. GTDB lineage: Bacteria > Bacteroidota > Bacteroidia > Bacteroidales > JAADGE01 > JAYEIA01. The sequence continues at coordinate 6,984 of JAYEIA010000239.1, read as the reverse complement.
GGTGAGGCTTTGAGTACGTTTGTAAAACGAAGTGCTGAGCTCATTAAAGCATAAATTATACAAGAGTCCGGTCTAAAAAGTATGTTTTATTTTAGTAAAACAAGCTATATGCATAATTATCAGGGTTTTATAAATTATTTTTACAATTAACTTAAAACTCTTATTTTTAGCACTTTAACTTTATAAACTTTCAACTTTATAACTTTTTAAACTGAACTCATACAAGTAAAAACAATAACTGCTCTGCCCGAAATTATTTTAATTTCGGGCAGTTTTATTTTATCTTGGCAGCTGATACTTTTAATAAAACACATGAATGTAATTTAAAAAGGTTGAAAGTTTGTAAAATTAATTATCTGATATTCAGCAAACTACAAGGAATTGATATATTTTAATAACTGCCTGAATATTAGAGAAATAACACTTTTAACATTAAAACTTTATACTTTTTATACTGAACTCACACAAATGAAAAACATAATTTATTACATTTTAGAAGTCGGTTTACTCATAGTTTCCTGTCAGTCTGAAAACAATAACAAAACGAAAATCACATCATAAGCCAAAGCCTCTGAAATTGATGTAAAGTTTTATACCGACTCCCGACTTCATGAAAGAGAACTTACCAATGTTGAAAAGATTCGACACACAGCCCGCTGAAGTCAGAAGACTTGAAGTCTTTTAAGGCACTCGAATACTTTACCGTAGATACGGCATATCGTATTAAAGCAAAATTAGAGAGAACAGTCAATGCCGAAACTTTTGGAATGAAAACAACAACCGAGCGCCTACCGGTTTACAAAACATACGGAACAGCTAAATTTAAGATTCAGGCTAAAGAGGTCGATATGCTCAATAAAATCAAAATATAAACACAAATATCTTTGTAAAATTCGTACCGAACAACTATCTTTGTATAGATAATACTTATTATAGGTATTATTCATGCAAATACAGTACAAATATGGACTTATTCATAGAAAATAAATTATCAGAATACAAAACTCATATTATTGATTATGCTACTATAAAAAGCATATTGAAAAATATGAATTATGAGAATATCAATAACAAAATAGTTAATTTAAGAAAAAAAAAGATTCTTAAATCAATTAAAAAAGGACTTTATGTCCATAATTCACAAATCACTAAAAATATTATATCAAAAGAGATTATTTCAAATATTTTATTAGACAATCCATCCTATATTTCACTTGATTATGCTTTACATTATTATGGACTAATTCCTGAAATAGTTCATGAAATTACTGCAATTACTACCAAACGTTCAAAAGTTTTCAAAACTGACATAGGCGTTTTTTCATATAAACAAATAAAAAATGAGTTATTTAGGCTCGGTATAACAATTGAAAAAGCAAAATATGGAAACTTTCTTATCGCAAGTAAAGAAAAGGCGATATGTGATAAGGTATACTTAACATCCGGTATCAAGTTAACTTCAAAAACTTCAATGATTGACTTTTTAGAAAATGATTTAAGAATTGACATTGACGACTTGGAAGGGTTAAATTTGAATATATTTTTCGAATATTATAAAATCTCTAAATCAAAAAAGATAAATATACTGTTAAATTTAATAAAGGAATTATGAGTATTATAAAGCAGATGCTGGATGAATATGATATTAATACAGAGAATGATATTGTAAATGCACTTAAAGAAATTTTTCAGGAAATAACATTATTAGGCTTATTTCGAGGCGGATTTTTTAATAAAGCCGCTTTTTACGGAGGTACTTCATTACGAATTTTATATGGTTTAAACAGGTTTTCGGAAGACTTAGATTTTTCACTCATCGAAAAAAACAGAACTTTTAAAATTGAGGATTATTTTAAACACATTTCAAACGAATTTAATGCTCATGGTATAAGTGTTGAATTGCAAAAAAAGAAGAAAAAAAGGACGTCATCAAATATAGAATCTGCATTTTTGAAAAATGAGACATCAATACACACTCTTGATGTTAAAACTGAGGATTTGCAGAATATTCTTGCAACTATCAATTACAATAAAAAAATTAAAATAAAAATTGAAGTTGATATAAATCCTCCACTAAATTTTCAAACAGAAGCAAAAACATTATTAATGCCGGTAACATTTAATATCATTTCAATGACATTGCCTAATCTCTATGCCGGAAAGATGCATGCTGTATTGTGCAGAAAATGGAGAACACGCGTAAAAGGACGAGATTGGTATGACTTTGAATGGTATGTGAAAAATAAGGCAAAACTAAACCTTAAGCACTTGAAGGAAAGAATGATAGAAAGTGGTGATTTTGAAAAAGAGAGTGAGCTTAACAAAAAACGTTTTGTTGAACTAATGAATAACAAAATTGACACTTTAAATATTGATAAAGCAATTGAAGAAGTTAAGCCTTTTATTAAAGACCATAGAGTATTTGATTTTTGGACTGATGACTATTTTAGATTGTTAACTGATAAGGTTTTATTCAGTTAGGAAATACCGACAGAGAATTGATAAAGAAATTATACCGAATATAAGCATAAAATCCGGAGTAAAAACCTTTGGGAGCCACTAATTTTATAGATATTGCCGGCAAGCTAAACCGGATTATAAGTAATGATACAATTATTTAATGGTATAATGGTGCAATAATTCAACCGATTATCAGCAATATAACAATGAGTGTAGTTTAAAACGGTTAAAAGTTGAAAGTCTGTAAAGCTAATTGCCTGATATTCAGCATATTAGATAAAACAATATATAATAAACGACTTATATAAATACGGTTACAGACAATTTACCCTGCCGCATTACATGTCATATCTGTACCTGTGTGGTGTTTTCACCACACAGGATCTATCCGAATACAAATTCCTGTCAGGTAAAAACACCTGCAACGTGCAGACTGTGCCGGTCGGGTATTTCCACCCGGCTATCATTCAAATACTTAATATTTGACTTGCGGGTTTAGGGCTTTGACAACATTTTTTCTCATATTAATTTTATCTACTAAGCTGCAATGTACAGGCTGCACCGGTCGGGTGTTTTCACCCGGCTGTTTTTCAGATACTTAATGTTTGACTTGCGGATTTAAGGCTTTGTTTAAGCTTTTCCGTTTTTTTCTAAGGTATAACTCCAATAATCTATGCGGTTTTTGTCAAAAGCATCATATCGCTCAGAGCCTTCTACTCCGGCAAACTGATAAAAAGACTTGTGTAAAAACTTCGGTGCTTTTTTATGAATGTGCTCTTTTCTGTATTCGGTATCAAGTTGTAAAGCTTTGACAACATTTTTTCTGATATTAATTTTCTCTACTAAGCTTAAACCGGCATCTTCCAAACCCTTATTTATTTTTTCAATATCACCGGGTTTGATCATATCAGCAAATAAAAATTTGCCTCCCGGCTTTAATACTCGATAAACTTCTGTAAAAAATTTCGGAATATTTCCGTAAACTCTGGCAGATTCTACGTTAACAAGTGCATCAAAGCAATTATCTTTAAAGGGTAAAGCCTCGGCATGTCCCTTTACAAATCTTAAGCCCTTAACAGCTCTGTGCTTTGAATTGCAAAATTTTAACGTCTTTTTGGATATATCAAGCCCGGTATAGCTTTTGGGTTTATAATATTCGGCTAAAAATGCAGCTCCGCCGCCTCTTCCGCTTCCGACCTCCAGAACATGCTTACCGGCAAATTTAAAGTTTCGTGCCACATGATCATACAGCTGGATGCTGTATTTATTCGGTTGATCTTTTTCTTTTAACTTCAATTTTTCAAATTCTCCATTCTCACCGGTATAACCATAATTCATAAAAACAGTGGAACGTTCTTTGTCAAAAGAAGTTATCATTCTGTGCCATAGTCTCCACAGGGGTTTTCTCATTAAACCGGGAAGTTCTGCATACTTTTCTACAATTTTATCCATCAAAAATCATTTTTTTCTTAAACCTGAAACATTTGAGTTTTCAATCAAACACATTCTTCACTATCCTGAGAACAACTTAACAGAAATCCCTTCTGTAACGACTTAAAATATGCCGACAGGTTTAATAATATTTACAATACAGACATAAAGAAATAAAATTTATTCCAAACAGCAAATAAATAAGTTCACAAATGCAGACTTCGTCTGTTTTAATATTTTAAATGGCTGTACTCCTTTTATATAAAGGTTGCTATATGATTTTGCGATACAATTGAACACAGGCAATATTTGCAAAAAATATAAACAGATAATAGTGAGATAGATGGCGGTAGGTGTGAATTTGTTTCAAAATTTGTTTTATCAGGTATTTAGGAATTTACAATTATACACAAAGTCCATTTTTTTATATTAAAACAGACGAAGTCTGAAATGACCAAACGACGACTAAATCTTATTTTGAGGTGCCGAAGTTATTAAATTTATATTTTATCTTTGTGTCTTTTGTAACTTCTTTGCGTAACTTTGTTCAATAGTTATTTAACTTCGTTGAGGGCTTCGCCGTTCACTAAGAAAAAAAGACTAAACCGGAATAACTATATAGCTTTAACACTGCAAATTATAATATTACATATAACAACACTTCGTTAAATTACGAATTATTAGTTACGAACGGCGAAGCCCTCACCGGAGGTAATTACGAACTAAGCACGTAATAATCAACACTTTAACTTGCTCACGGCTTGTCTTGTAAGATGCTGAATATTAGGTAATTATAAAAATTTAACGAACTATTGATATAATAAACGACTTATATAAATACGGTTACAGACAATTTACCCTGCCACATTACATGTCATGTCTGCAACTGTGTGTTGTTTTCACCACACAGGATCTATCCGGATACAAATTCCTGTCAGATGAAAACACCTGACAGAATATTAATTTTTAAAACCATATTGACAAAACGCAATTTAATATGACGTTTGTTATAACATGTTATCATGATTTAAATCAGCACAATACAATAAACTGCGAAACATCAGTCCGTTAGATATAATTATAATTTTTTTATGAAAATTCACTACAATATAAGAGTTTGGGGTAGAGTTCAAGGAGTCGGGTATCGTTTCAACTGCAAAAGAGAGGCCAAGGCTATGGGTATAACCGGTTTTGTAAAAAACAGGCCCGACGGCTCGGTTTATATTGAAGCCGAAGGAGACGCTTCAAACTTGGAGATATTTGTAAGCCGGTGCAAGAAAGGGCCGACTTATGCTCATGTTGATAAAGTACATATCAATAAATCTGAGCCGGTCGGGTTTTCTGAATTCAAAATAAGCTATTAATCCCCGCTGAGCGAAGTTTGTAACTTCGCTCTTTTGTTTGGCATTTTGACTTTACAAGCTGCCGGTAATTGTTCGGCGTAGTTACGCTACCGCTAAACTACGCCGAGCCTGGCCGGCTACTCGATTATGTACTTTTTCCAATTCTTACTGTCAAAGTGTTCAAATTTCTAATTTATATTCTTTCAATGTTTTTAAATAATCAAGTTGTTTTTTTGTAAGGTTTGTTGCATTGAGTATTATTTCATCACTTATACCTTGATTTATCAAAGAAAATGCAACTTTTTTTATTCCTTGTTCAATTCCTTGTTCAATTCCTTGTTCAATTCCTTCTGTTTTTAACTTCATGGCGGTCGAAACAAATTTCTTTTCTGCTTTTTGTGATATTGTTTTCATATTTTCTGCATATTTTTGGGCATCAATTCCTGTGGCATAGAGCAAATATGCAACTATGGTCTCATAAAATTGCTCGCCCTGTTCGGTTTGTAACAATTGATTTAAATTAGCAAATATTTTATTGGTTTCTTGTAATATTTTTTGCTCATTAAAGATGTTTTTCATTACAAGTATGCCAATTTGCAATCGCAAACTTTCAAAAAGTTTTATAATCTCATCGTCTGTAAATTCTGATGTGTCAATTAATTGATAATCAAATTTCGGAATAAAGTTTTGCAATGTATCATCCAAGTCTTTAAAATACTTTTCAAAGGGTTTGTTTGTCCACTTACTTTTTCCGTGATAAAATATTATCGGTATAATTGGGGTTAATTCTTGGTTTTGCCTGATTTGTGTTTCCCAAATTTTCAGCATATATCCCAGTAATTGAAAATGAGGAAATTTTTCAGGGCTACTTTTATGTTCAAAAAGCAGTGATATTTTTATGTCAATGTTATTTCCGTACTTACAATTATAGACTAAATCAGAATAAGTTGTTCGAAGCTTACTGTCCACATATTCGGTTTGGTCAAGTTCTAAGGTTTCTAATTCTAATTTTTCTGTAATTTCAGTCGGGAAAGTTTTTATTACAAATTCTTTTATCTCGTTTTTTCCTGAAAACAAGTTTTTAAAAAATCTGTCATGTGATTGTATTATTTTTTTGTCCACTTTTCTTTGTTTGATTATCTGTTACGAAGATACGAAAAAATGAATTGCAAATCAATTTTTCAAGGTTTTAGTTTTATCGGTCCGGCTTCTGTCTAATTGCACATAACTTGGAGATATTTGTAAGCCGGTGCAAGAAAGGGCCGACTTATGCTCATGTTGATAAAGTACACATCAATAACTCTGAGCCGGTCGGGTTTTCCGGATTCAAAATAAGCTATTAAGTCCGAATCTTAAAACCGCAGAACAACAATCTATTTTGTGCCTTTTATAAAAATCAGCCTGACCGCCTGAAATAAAAATTTCATATTAACCCTACACCTGCCGGGTGTTTTCACCATAGCCGTCAAGTTAAGATATAAACAACATATATTCAGTTTGTTAGAGCAATATTTTTTTACTTTCGGAGGTTGAGCGCAGTCGAAACCGATCTCATAAAATAGCAAAAACCGGCTTCGGGGCTTATTTTGCAAACAACATGCTCAGCCTCCGGAAATTTGAATTATCCCGCTGAGCGAAGTTTGTAACTTCGCTCTTTTATTTGCTTCGCCGTTCACAGCACAATATTTTGAATGTCTATGTCCAAATGAAATTTATGTCAAAGACATAATAAAAAAACAAGAATTAAAGA
>JAYEIA010000238.1:0-7116 GCA_034659855.1 Bacteroidota bacterium | reverse complement strand
CTGACTGTCAATCAATTAAAAAATATTCAATTCGCTCAATACTTGATGTAAGTTTTATCATTCGCTAAATACTTTTAGCTATCGTTATGAATTTACTAAAAGATTTATATATTTGCTCAGCATAAAAAAATTAAGTTAAGAATAATACAAAATAAGTTATGGCTACTAAAGCAAAAAAGCACCCTAAAGGGTTAATGGTGTTGTTCTTCACAGAAATGTGGGAACGCTTCGGATTTTATTTAATGTTGGGTATATTTACCCTATACATGATTGCAGATGAGGGAAGTACATTTCCGGGTATGGGATTGAGCAAAGCTGAATCGGCAGATATATACGGAACTTATCTCGCATTGGTCTATTTAACGCCATTCTTCGGAGGACTTATCGCCGACAGAATTTTAGGGTACAGAAAATCTATCTTCATTGGAGGAGTACTCATGGCAGCCGGTTATATGGGCTTGGCCATTCCAAACTCAATGCCTGCATTTTTCGGTTCACTACTTTTAATAATCTTGGGTAACGGAATGTTTAAACCAAATATTTCTGTTTTGGTTGGTAAGCTTTACGACAATGACAAATACAAGCACCTCAAGGATGCCGGATTTAACTTATTCTACATGGGTATTAACATTGGGGCATTTGTGTGTAACTTTGTTGCCGCTTACCTCAGAATAAAATACGGATGGGGATTTGCATTTGCTGCCGCAGGCGTTGGAATGCTTATCGGTGTCATATGGTTATACTTTGGCCAAAAACGTGCGCCAATGATAGCCGAAGTTGATGTTATAACAAAAGATGAAAGTGCTCAATCTATCGGACAAATATTTGTGAAGATGTTTATTCCGGCGTTAATTGCCGGTATTGCCGGTTGGTTTATCCCCGGAAATATCTTGGGAGAAGATTCTACTGATGCCTTCTTGTTCTTCAGTATTCCTATCATATTATTCTATATTAATCTGGTAAGAAATGCCAAGCAGGAAGAAAAAGAACCCATTAAAGCATTACTTGCCGTAATGGGGATTGTCATCGTTTTCTGGGCTATCTTTCACCAAAACGGTTCGGCATTAACATTTTGGGCAAAAAATAATACAAACCGTGAATTAACAAAAACAACAAAAACTGTTTTCGGTGCACTTGAATTAACGGAGGTAGCGTCTACTGCTCCGCGAGTTATTGAAAAGACTGGTTTACACGGAGAGTTTCAAGGCTATGAAATTGGTGAAAACTACTATTTTGAGAACTTCACGGGAGAAAAGCCTGCGGGCAACTTAAAGGTTGTAAATGATACCATACAAGCTCCCGGAGACGTTAAAAATAAATACTCTCATGAGGAATATATTGTCGAAAATAAAGCACTGTTTGCCGATTTAATTTCTAAAGCTAAAAAAGAAGAAGACCGGAAAGCATTAGAAGATAAGCAAGAAAAATGGCAAGAGTACGTTGATGAATGGTTAGCTCGAGTAGAAATAGAAGATGTGAAAAACCTCGACTGGGACAATGTACCTAAAGAGAAAAAAGCTGAATGGGGTGTTATGAGTTTATGGCCTACTGAATTACAAGCCTCAATTAATCCATTCTTTATTATTATATTAACTCCTTTAGTAGTTGGTTTCTTTAAAATTCTCAGAAAACGAGGCAGAGAACCTTCTACACCCGCCAAAATTGGTTGGGGTCTGGTTATCACCTCCCTTTCAATGTTGGTAATGGTTGGAGCAGCCATTGTTTCAGACAGCGGTACGATAAAAACATCCGTCGGTTGGTTATTCGGAATTTATGGTGTAATTACAATTGGTGAGCTTTTCTTGAGCCCCATGGGATTATCACTGGTTTCGAAACTCAGCCCGAAACGTATTGCGGCAGTTATGATGGGTGGTTGGTTTTTATCAACGGCACTCGGAAATAAACTCTCCGGTGTTCTTTCCGGATTCTGGGATCTGTTTGAAAAGAAAGAATACTTTTTCTTGACAAATGTTGGCCTTGTAATGATAGCCGCCATAGGAATATTCATCATGTTACCTTGGCTGAGACGGGTCGTAAAGGAACACACCGACGATTAAACAAGCAAAATAATATATACAGAACAGTCAAACATTTTTGTTTGGCTGTTTTTTTTTGCCAAGAAGTCAACGACTTTCCTCAAAAATTACAATAACATTTAATAAAAATCCATTTTATTATTCAATTTTGATTAAGAATTGCGTAAATTTGCATGTGCACAAAACTTATCACACTAAAACACAAACAATGAATATTGCAATAAATCATAAACTAAAAAAAGACAAAGCGCTTGTTTGTGCCAAAAATTTACTTTCGGAGCTAAGGAACAACAACTCAAGTATTATATCAAATCCGGTACAAGTGTGGACAGAAAACGAATGTAATTTCTCTTTTACAATAAAGGGTTCAGTTGTGAAAGGAACTATTCTGGTTTTAGAAAATGAAATTAAGATTAAAGGAAAACTGCCTATTACTCTCAATCTTTTTAAAGGTCTTATTTCCGAAACTATTATTAAAAAAACTAATATGCTGTTGTCAGAATGTTCTGAGACTTAATCAATATTGCTTGAAATTAACAATTTATATTTTCAAGCTTACAATTAATTACAATATATAAAATAACATTTCTCTTTGTGTTTAGTAAATATAAATTCTCCGTTATGAAAAGCATTATAATAAGTGCTTTTGTAGTTTTCCTCTTCTCTCCTGCAATTTTTGCTCAAGCCGGCGGAAATCTACTTTATCAAGAAAACAACCGCTACATCCAAAACAAAAACTACAAAGCCAACCAAGAAGCTGTTTGGAATAACAGAAATGATAACATTGAGCAAAATTCGGTTTTTAACAGCAGTAAGGACAACGAAATTCTATTTACCGTAAATGTATTGATGAATAAAAAAGCTGATTCGTACATGGCAATTTTTAATATTACTCAAAATGCCAAAACAGCAAAAGAAGTCGACGAAATAGTAAATAAAAAAATAAACGGTTTCAAAACCAATCTTGAAAAATTAGGCATCGGGAAAGAAGATATTTTTACAGACATGATTTCTTTGGTACCGGTATATTCATATCAAATTGAAAAACGTTTATTTAGCAAAACATACACCGAAATACCTTCCGGCTTTGAAATGCAAAAAAATATACATTTACGATTTTCAGACGAAAACCTTTTGGACAACATCATGACTGCCGCCGCTGAAAACGAAGTATATGACTTTATTAAATTAGAATACTTTGTGAAAGACAGTGAAAAAATATACTCAGATATGCGAACATCCGCTATCGAAAATATGAAGAAAAAAACGGAAGCTTTCAAGCAAATTGGAATCAATGCTGATACCATATATCATACCCTTTCCGAACAAACTTCGGTTGTGTACCCTATAGACCGATATCGTTCATATAAAGCCTTTACATCAACAGCTATAAATCCGGGCAAATTTGATGATACCGAAAAAATAAGGAAACCAAAAACAATGTTCTACAACATGCTACCCTATTACAAATACGACATTGTAATAAATCCGGAAATACTGGAGCCGGCAGTTCAATATACGTACAGCCTTAGGGTAAAGTATATATTTAACCAAACCCCTAACGAAAAAAAGACAAAATATTTTATGCTGACTCCCGAAGGAATTTTAAAATATATTGAGTTAAAATAATTGCAGACTTCGTCTGTTTTATTATTTTCTATTATCTATATATTTATGTTTTAATGAATTATCACACTGTATAATATAATTATACGGATTTAGGTGTAACTTGCTGATTTACATTAATAATTTAGTTAAATTTGTACAAAAACAAATATCAAAACAGACGGAGTCTGAATTGAAGATATAGTCTTTAACCTAAAATGAGCGATTATGAACTTTGATAAGCACCAATCTTTTATTCACTAATTTTGAAATAATTTAATTAAGGTGTTTATGAGGGCTTCGCCGTTGAGCCAAAAGACATTACAAAAAAACATCATGCACCAATTAGGTGCACTCAATTTTTTTGTAAAGCTTTTGTTCTCAAAATATTAGCACTTCTCTTTATTCATAATCGTTCAATTTAGGTTTAAAAAATAAGCATTTTCTATGAATACTTTTTTTATAATTTATCATATACAATATTAACACATTTAAAAAATATGGAAGGAAAAAAATCAAAAATAGAGAAACTCTACTACTCTATAGGGGAAGTTGCAGAAATGTTTGAAGTAAACACTTCGCTGATTCGCTATTGGGAAAAACAATTCAGTCTTCTCAGACCCAAAAAAAACAAAAAAGGCAACCGACATTTTACAAAAAAAGACATTGATAACTTTCAATTAATATATCATCTGGTTAAGGAAAAGGGGATGACCCTCGACGGAGCAAAAAAAAGAATTAAAGAAAATAAAGAAGGAACCGCCAATAACTTTGAGATTGTTAAAAAGCTTCAGAGTATTAAAAAAGAATTACTTTCAATTAAAGAAGAAATGTAAACTCTCGCAAAACCTTTCCGTTAAGGGATTGTTCCGAAATAACTTGACGCTATAAACTGTCAATTTATTTCATCACAGCTCCTAAGAAGAAATCGCACCGTCACGCAAGAGGATTGTTCTGTCAGACATTTTTGCCAACTCTTGATTGTGTGTTACTACAATAAATGTTTGGTTGTAGGTATCTCTGAGCTTAAAAAACAAATTGTGTAATTCTTGACTGTTTTGCATATCAAGATTTCCGGACGGCTCATCAGCCAACACTATTGCAGGCTTATTGATGAGTGAACGAGCAACGGCCACACGCTGTTGTTCGCCTCCTGAAAGTTCCGAGGGCTTATGATTTTTTCGATGCGTCATACTTAAAAAATCAAGTAATTCCAGGGCTCGGTCTTCGGTTTCATTTTTGGACTTTCCTCCAATATATGCCGGAATACAAATATTCTCCAATGCTGTAAATTCAGGCAACAAATGATGAAACTGGAACACAAATCCGATATGACGATTTCTGAATGCGGACAATTCTCTCTCTTTTAAATCTCGGATGCTTTTCCCGTCAATGACAGTTTCACCTGTATCGGCATTCATCAGCGTTCCGGCAATCTGTAACAAGGTCGTTTTTCCGGCTCCGCTGGGGCCGGCAATGGTTACAAATTCTCCTTTTTTTACATGTATATCTATATCTTTCAATACTTTTAATTGATCAAAAGACTTATTAATACCTTTGAGTTGGATCATATGGACTGGTTTACGGCAAAAGTAGTTATTTTTTAAGTATTAAAACAGGCTTAAGAAAAAATTACTATCTTGTATGCGTCAAAATAACTAAATAAGAGAAAATGGACATACTCAATTCAAAAATAACTAAAGTTGCCGTTTACAATGACAGAGCCCAAATAACAAGAGTTGCTCACCTCAGTTCTCAAAAGGGACAAATGATTGTCCGATTCGATAATTTACCCGAAAATATTGAGGAAAACAGTATTCAAGTATCAGGTGCCGGACAAGTTATTCTGAAAGAAATAAAGTATAAAAATATATACTTTGAAGAGACACAGTCTGAGCAAAAACAAAAACTAATTAAACAAGCTCAAGTCCTAAAAGAAAAAATTACAGAAATAGCCGACAATATTTCTCATGCAAAAAAAGAGAAAGAATTCATGGAAAATATTGTAAAAAAAGTTACGGGAGTAACCGAGAAGGCTTCCTCTGAACTAAATCCCGAAAAATGGGTTGAAATGATAAGCTTATATCGGGCAAAATTGGACTCAAACGATAGCGAAATTCGCACTTCGGAGAAAGCATTAAAAGAAACCAATGCCAAACATCAAAAGCTATTGAACGAGTTAGAAGAAATGACTCATCATTCCGGAAAAACAAAAAAGGTTGTTGATGTTACCATAGATTCAGAACAAGAGACTAATATTTCATTGGCATTAACATATATAGTATACGGCCCCGCTTGGAGACCCACATATAATGTCCGAGTTTCATCGGAAAGTAAGGAAGTGACCGTGGAATACTATGCTTCGATTACTCAGCAAACTGATGAAGACTGGAACGATATATCATTATCAATTTCAACAGCTCAGGTTCAAATTGCCGGCAATACCCCTACTCTGCTCCCATGGTATATAAAAAAATATATCCCTGCTCCGCCGAGAACAGTTAGCAGGAATATTTCCGCAAAAAAATCCAAGCGCATGATGAAAGCAAATATAGAATCGGCAGATGAGGAATTTGGAGCGATTCCTGAAGCTGAGCAAATGGCTGCTCCGGAAGTTGCTGTCGAAAAAAGAGGAACTTCTACCGGTTATACCATTTCGGGAAAATCGGTCATACCGAGCAATACCGACACACACAAACTAAGTATAGGCACGGTGAAACTAACTGCTGATTTTGAGTATTCAATTGTCCCCGACAAATCATCCTATGCATATTTGACCGCTAAGGTTATAAATAAATCTGAATTTACATTTTTGCAAGGCAAAATCAATATTTTCTTCGAGAATAATTTTGTGGCTGAATCAACCATTAAAACCATACTTCCCGAAGAAGAGTTTAAACTTTCTCTCGGTGTTGATGAAAGCATAAAAACGAAACATAAAGTGATACCGTCTTATAACAAAGATGAAGGTCTGTTTAACAAAAAACACCTAATATCGTATGAGTATGAAACTAAAATTACTAATACCAAATCTACGGATGAAAACATTACACTCTTGCAGCGTATTCCAAAGTCAAATAACGAAGCAATCAATATTGACATGAAAACGCCTAAAATAAAAGAAAACACCGAAGCTGCTAAAATTGACAATCAAGGTATTTTGATAAGAAAGTTTATGATTCCGTCAAAAGAAGAAGTAAGCAAGTTGTTGAAATTCACGGTGGAACATCCGAGAGATATGATTATTACCGGGCTGTAACTTTCAATTTTCCCTGAACGGTCAAATGAGGTATCGGAAAAACTCACGCTGAACAATTGTGCGCTGCAAATTTTATAAATGGCTTGATACCGTAATAAACAAAGCCGAAAGAACAGGTTGTCCTTTCGGCTTCAATTGAATACTCGGGGTCGTTAATATATTATTTGTTGATGATTAGTTTTTTAATTACAGTTTCTTTTCCTGTAAAATGAAGTA
>JAYEIA010000237.1:0-7131 GCA_034659855.1 Bacteroidota bacterium | reverse complement strand
TATTTTTTTCGGCAGAATAAATTGAAGCAATCCCAAGGGCAAGGCTCTGAATTTCGGCATCTTTAAATCCGACGTTTAAAAGTATTGAAACAAACTGTTCGCCGTAAGGAAAAGCCAATACAGATTCCGGTAAATAGCTATAGGCCGAGCGGTCTTTTGAAAATAATTTCCCGATAAAAGGTAATATTTTTAAAAAATAAAATCGATACAACGGCTTAATCGGAAAGGCTTGCGGTTGAGAAAACTCCAAAATAACCAATTTCCCTCCGGGCTTTAAAACCCGATACATCTCCGAAATACCTTTTTCTAAATTCTGGAAATTTCTGACTCCGAAAGCAGCTGTTACCGCATCAAAAGAATCATTTTCAAACTCAATATTTTCGGAATCACCGTACTGCAAATGAATACGGTCGGACAAACCGGCTTTTTCAATTTTCTTGTTTCCGTATTCCAACATCTTTTGGGAAATGTCTATACCGGTAATCTTTTCAGAACCTACTCTTTTAGAAACCGTTAAAGCCAAATCTCCGGTACCGCAGGCTATATCCAATACCGTTTGCGGTTTTGAATGTTGTAATTTTTTAACGGCTTTTTTTCGCCAAATTTTATCAATATTCAAAGACAAAAAATGATTTAAAAAGTCATAGCGATGGGCTATCTTGTCAAACATCATAGCAACTTCGCTCTTTTTAGACATATTATTCTTATGGTATGGCTTTACTTCAGGTCGGGTCATGGTATTTATTTTTGTGAAAGCTGCAAAGATATAAAATAAGATTTCAGTCCTGTAAATTTGCAAATGTTTTCTTTTTCCGATGAATCCCTTGAATATAATACTTAGCTTTGCCCTCCCGTTTTCAACTTAAACGTACGCTGTGCCAAGTCAGCCCGTATGCTGTCTTCAAATGCATTGATAATCGCTTGCTCATCTTCCGGAGTGAGTACTTTATGCCTTGAACGGCTTTTCTTTCGCAGAAGATGCTCACTCAGTGAGGCTACATTTTGAAAGTATCCGCCTTCATATTTTACCTCCGCCTGTTTACCCTCGGCAGAATTTATTACAGAGATTACTGAATCTGTTTGAGGGCGAAGCATGACTTTGGCTTCATTGACTATTGCCTCTTTATCAAATTCAAAATCAGAGGATTGCAATATCAATTCATTTTCCTTTTGCTCAATATAGCTTTGGTAGGCTTTGTCAATTTTGTTGAGAAGTTTGATGATGAGTCTTCCTGATTTTTTATCGGCGCGCCGGCTGATAACAAGTACTAAAAGTATGACAATTAACAAAATCAAAAACAGGCTGATAAAACTTATACGTAACATAGTTCGGGAATTTCAAATTTTTTGATTGTACTCTAATTTCAATATAAAAAGTATAGGGTTTTAAAGTAAAAAGTATTATTTGTCTAATATTGAACGACTTATTAAAATATACTAATTTTATTTAATTTACTGAATATCAAATAATTAACTTTGCAGTCTTCCAACTATTAATCTTTTTAAACTACACTCTACTCTTGTTTTCGTAAAGATACAATTATTTAGTTTATTACCACGCCGGAAAGTCTCAATCCTCCATAAACTGCCGATAACCCTAATACCAAACTCACCCCGGCATACATTACCGAAAGAAAAAATTGTTGAGATTGTATCATACTGAAATTCTCAAAGGCAAAAGAAGAAAAAGTAGTAAATCCACCACAAAACCCCACGGCAAAAAACAGTTTCCGACTTTCGGACAAGACCTCACCACTTTGGCTTAAGCCCAAAACTAAGCCTAAAATAAAACTACCCACAATATTTACTACAAATGTTCCGACAGGATGCTGAGTTGCCAAGGCACGAGTTATATATTCACTTATCCCATAGCGCATTACACTTCCCATGAAGCCACCGGCTCCTATCATCATCATATTTTGAATCATATTGTTTACTTATTTTGAGGCGCAAATATAACAATTAATTTCCGGATATAAAGAGTCAGAAAATTTGTACCTCTGAGACATCCCCGTTTTACCCGCAAGAGAACTCATCCTTTAAAGTTTCAATTCCACCACGGTAATTCCGTGACCGCCGGCCTCAATTCGCTCGTCCTTAAAGTTTTTGACTTGATTATGCTTACCCAAAACCTCTCTGACGACTTGCCTCAGAATGCCGTTTCCGGTGCCGTGTAATATTTTCAGATGCTTGGTTCGAGACAAAATCGAGGAATCAATATACTGCAATACCAATTGCTCAGATTCGTCGGCTCGTTTACCGCGAATGTCTATTCCGTAAAGGCTGGAGCTTTCGATTTTACTGTCGTCCTGTATCAAATTTACCGTGCTTGAAGATTCTTTCTTTTTTACTGATTTTGTTACGGTCAAATCTGCCCTTTTCACGGTCATCTTCATACTGCCCACAGCCACCACGGCATTTTTTCCCTTTATTTGCAAAACATCGGCCGTCGTAGTTTGTCCTTTAATCTTCACAGAATCCCCCACGCCGGCAAGTTTTATCACCTTCTCTTTCTGTTTCTCTTTTTTATGCGATACTTTTTTTATTCGCTTAGCCAACTTCTCTTCTCTTGAACTTACATCCTCCTCCAACTCTTTCTTAAAATGCTCCAGTTGTGAGCGCAATTGCTTTGTACTCTCCTTATCGGCTTGCTGTTTTCTTATTTCAAAAATCGTATTTTCAATTTTCTTGTTGGCTTCATCCAATATTAACTGTGCCTCGGCTTTGGCCTCTTTCAATAATCGCTTCTTTTCAGTAAAAACAAATTCAGCCCCTTTTTCATACCTGGCTTTTAATGCGGAAATTTCTTTCTCCTCTTGTTTTACTTTTTGCTTGGTTTCCCTTAATTGTCGCTTTTCTTTGAGTGTTTTTTTGAGAATCTGTTCAAAATCCAACTGAGAACTGTCCGTTTTGCTTTTGGCCGATTTCAATATTTTATGAGACAATCCGGTTTTTTGGGCAATTTCAAAAGCAAAGGAGCTCCCCGGGCTTCCCGGTTCCAATTTATACAACGGTTTAAGATTTTTACGATCAAATAACATGGCCGCATTAAAAACCCCCTCGGTATTTTCGGCAAAAGCCTTTAAATTTGCATAATGTGTGGTAATTACTCCGCGAACCTTTCTATGAACCAACTCTTCCAATACCGCCTCGGCAATAGCTCCTCCAAGGTGAGGCTCCGTTCCGCTGCCCATTTCATCTATCAGTACCAATGATTTGCTGTCGGCCCGGCGAGTAAAATGTTTCATATTCAGCAAATGAGAACTGTAGGTACTCAAGTCATTTTCAACAGATTGCTCATCGCCGATATCCATAAAAATACTTTGATATATTCCGACCTCAGATACTCGCTTAACCGGAATAAGCAAACCGCATTGCAACATGTATTGCAACATTCCCGTAGTTTTAAGGGTGACGGATTTACCTCCGGCATTTGGTCCGGAAATCATCATAAGCCGTTTATTCTCGTGCAGAAAAATATCGGAACGAACCACCTCCTTTTCTTGATTCCTTTTATAAGCCAACAATAACAGAGGATGGCCGGCATTCCTGAATTTCGTAAACGGCTTTTCATAAACATCAGGCATTAGCCCATGTATATCAATCGCCAGTTTTGCTTTTGCTGTAATAAAATCTAACTCAAATAAAAAACGATAACTTTTTAAGATTCTCGGAAAATACGGTCTGAAATCCACCGTTATTTCGGTCAAAATACGAACCATTTCCTGCTTTTCGGCAATTTCCAAAGCTTTGATGTCATTATTCAGATCCATCACCTCCAAAGGTTCTATATAACTTGTTCTGCCGGAAGCTGACACATCGTAAACCACGCCTTTTATCTTTCGCTTATCCGATGAATTTACGGGAATCAAAAGCTTCCCCTCTCGCATGGTGGGCTTAGCATCGGAATCCACAATTCCTGCCTTCTCTGATTGGGCAATTATTCGCGACAAAGTCTTGGAAATGCTCGACCGTTTTACGGTTAAATCATTTCGAATTTTACGAAGTTCCGGCGAAGCACTGTCTTTTATTTCACCGTTTCGATCAATTATTGAAGATACCTCCATTATAATATATCCCGCAAAATCAATTGCCGGCAGAAGGCCCTCCAACTCCGGATAATTTTTTGTTTTTTTACTTTTGAAGAAACCGGATAATCGTTTAACGTTTTCCAGAGAAGCTTTTAACTCCATCAATTCTGACTCCTTAAAATAACTGCCCGCTTGTTCTTTTTGTGAAAACATTTCGCCGGAGTCGGGAAAAAAACCGGAAGGAAAGCTATCTTCAAACTGTAGAATATTTTTCATTTCCTCGGTTAATTTCAGTTTATGAACGATGGATTGAAAACGATTCATAAATCTAAAATCTCGACACATCTTAACGGACTCCCCCGACCGGCACTTGTCGGCCAAGTAGTCTCGTATAATCTCAAAATTTAATTTGGCTTCTATATTCTCAGGATACAGCACAACTATAATTTTAAATATTCTTTATTTTAACCTAAAAAAATAACTTTTGGCAAAGAAACGAAAACTTTTGCACTCTTTTTGCATTTATACTACTTTCGCAAAAATAATAACAGCGTTTGTAATCTCATCAATGAATAGAATTCATACTAAAATAATATTGCTCGCACTAATGCCTACAGTAATTGTTGTATTACTCACCGGTTTTATGTTTTACTACATTACTACAGGCTCAGATGAAAGTTCTGTATATGCCTACGAACATACAATGCGAGCTGACTATGACACCTTAGCAAGTTATGAAGTACACACAGCCATGTCTGCATTGGATATAATTTACGAAAAACACAGTCGAAATAAAATCAGCCTTGAAGCTGCCAAAAAAGAGGGAGCAGAACTTCTCAGAGGGATGAAATATGCGGATAACGGATACTTTTGGGCCGATGATATTACCGGGACAAATATTGTATCAAGTGTTAAATCATATGAAAACAAGTCAAGAATAGATATGCAAGACGCCGAAGGGAAATACATTATCAGAGATTTTTTGGAAACAGCCATGAACGGCGGAGGCTACTGCGATTACAAATTCCCGAAAAAAGGACAGGATACCCCCCTGCCCAAGCGATCATACGTTGACTATTACAAAAATTTCAAGTGGATAATAGGAACCGGAAACTATGTGGATGACATTGATGAAAAGGTAGCCATATTTAAAGCCAAGCAACAACGAAACATTAAAATAATGTTTGGTTTGATGTTGGGCTTATTAATCATTTCAGTGATTGTTATTCTTCGGTTCGGAAAAAAAATATCCGCTCCCATTAACCGATTGGCAAAAAATACGGCAGAACTGTCAATAGGAAATCTGGCGGTCGATATTGTTTCCAAAGGGAAAGATGAAATAAGCCTATTGGCCGGCGGCATAAAAACAATGACAGAAAAGCTGCGTGAGATTGTTGAAGCTATTAAAAAAGAAGCTACACAAACAGAAAATGCGGGTAAAGAAATGATGAATACTTCATCGAAAATATCTGCCGGTGCATCACATTTAGCAGCAACCGTTGAAGAAGCCGCAAGTGCCTTGGAAGAAATGCAAGCCAATACCGAACAAATGGCCGAAAACTCTTCCAAATCCAAAGAAATTTCCGAAAATATTACAACCGAAATTCAAAAAACCTATACTGAATCGGAAAAAGCAGCCGAACTCTTAAAACAAATCACCAAAGAAATTACAGTAATCAATGACATCGCTTTCCAAACCAATATATTAGCCCTTAATGCATCCATTCAAGCATCCAAGGCCGGAGAAAACGGAAAAGGGTTTGGCGTAATTGCTGAACAAGTCAGATTGCTGGCCGAGAAAAGTAAAATTGCCTCAGAAAATATCAGAGAATTGAGCATTCAAAATATAAAAGCTTCAGATTTATCCGGAAACATGATAAAACAAATCATACCTAAGATAAAAAAATCAGCCCAATTAGATACCTTTGTCAACCACTCGGCAAAAGAACAAAAAAACGGAATTGAACAGATTAACAAACAGATTAATGAATTGAACCGCCTGGCGCAAGAAAATGCTGCTATTGCCGAAGAAACAGAGGCCAACTCCGGAGAGCTGACCAAACAAGCCGGGCATTTGCCTCAACTTATACATTTTTTTAAAAATTAAATATAGAGTTTACAAAATTTATTTAACTTTGAACAATGAGTTCAGTTTAAAAAGTTATAAAGTTGAAAGTTTATAAAGTTAAAGTACTAAAAATAAGAGTTTTAAGTTAATTGTTGTAAAAATAATTTAAAAAGTTCTGATAATCAAATACATAAGGTGTTTTGCTAAAATAGAACATACTTTTTAGATCGGAATCAACAATACATATTATAACATAAACCCATAGCACATGAAACGAATTTTTGTATTATCAGCAATTATTTTCTTTGCTTTTCAAGGCTACAGCCAAAAAATAGAAGAAAATTCAAAAAAAGCAACCAAAGCGTACAAGGATAATATTTTCAGCTCAGCCATGAGTTGGGATCTATATGTAGGCCCGTCAGAAGGTACCGGGGCAGATATCCTATACGGATCCAGTCATAACTTTACTTACGGCATGAAATATATCAGAAACCTTTCAAGTGTAATTGGAGCCGGTTTGGGAATACATTACCAGTACCAAGCTTTCCATATAGATCAAGTGGCCGATAAACAAGTTCCAAATTCGGATGTGCATGACCGGGAAATCCTTAAGATGAACAACCTGGGTGCTGATGTTGAGTTCAGGTTTACTCTAAAAAGGGACAAGAAAAAAGCACTGGTATATATCGGAATTGGAGGCTACGGAAACTGGGCTTATGATGCTAAGCACCAAACCCAAGACGAGACAGACATGACATCATCCTCAAACGGCTATGAATACACCACCATGGTTTTTGACGGTTTGAACTATATAGAGCCCTTAAACTACGGAGTTTCTGCAAGAATCGGATACAAAATGTTCAGTCTGGTCGGACAATACAGAATGTCAGACTATTTCACTTCTGACTTTAAAACAGATAGATCAGACGGAGAATTCCCCCGACTTTCTCTGGGTTTAGAATTCAGTACAGGGCGTTAGTCACCGTACACCAAACAATTCAAACAAAAATAACGAACTACATATCAGGCACT
>JAYEIA010000236.1:0-7168 GCA_034659855.1 Bacteroidota bacterium | reverse complement strand
TTTTTTTTTGCGATATTTTTATTTTTTTTAATTCGCTGATACAGTGGCATCACCAAATTTAAAAAAATAAAAATCTCATCAAAAAAAACTCATTTCGTAAAATTCGTCTATTTCCGTTCAGACACTATGTAAGGAGCTGTACGAGGATTTTATAATCCCAAATCTTCAATATTTCCGTCTCTCAGGCGAATTATTCTGTCGGCTTTTGCGGCAATGTCTTCTTCGTGAGTTACAATAATGACCGTATTTCCGGATTCATGAATTTTTTTAAATAATCCCATGATATCATTTGAGGTTTTGCTGTCGAGATTTCCCGTAGGTTCATCGGCGAGAATTATTGAGGGAGAGTTGACCAATGCTCTGGCAACAGCTACTCGTTGTCTTTGACCTCCGGATAATTCGTTGGGTTTATGATCCATACGGTCAAATAAATCAACACTTTTAAGTACTTCAACCGCCCGTTCTTTTCTTTCCGATTTGGACGCACCGGCATAAACCATAGGCAACATAACATTTTGCAAAGCGGTATATCTGGGCAACAGATTGAATGTTTGAAAAACAAAACCAATTTCTTTATTACGAATTTCTGCCAGTTGATCGTCGTTCATGCTGCTGACATCATTTCCGTTAAGTATATATTTTCCTTTGGTGGGGCTGTCCAGGCACCCGATAATATTCATGAGTGTAGATTTTCCTGAGCCGGAAGGCCCCATGATTGCTATATATTCTCCCTTTTTTACCGGTAAACTGACCGAGCGAAGGGCTTTTACGGTTTGTGTTCCTACCTGATAATGTCGAGCGATATTTTCTGTTACAATGACGTTTGTCTTCATTTTGATTTTGCTTTTGCAAAAACGGAATTCGTATTTTTTTAGTTTTCCAAAGATAGGTATTTTTTATTATTGTTAAAATCATTTCTTTGTATACTTTAAACGGTTAATAATTTGACTTTTACAAAGAGTGTCTTTGTTGAATAGCAAGTTATTGTATCATTATATCATTAAATAATTAAACCATTTAAAGTATATTTATCAGAACCAAATCGTAAAATTCTCTTTGGATAACTCTTGTTTAAAGAACACAATTCCGAAACGAAAAATATCAACGGTTTGAGTTATTTCAGGATGTCTTTTTATTTCTTTCCAGGCGTCTTGCATATCTTCAGACCAATGAATATCATCAAAAATAAATACGGAATCATTGTGTGCTTTGCGCAGGCATTGTTTAAAATAGTTTAGCGTGGGTTGTTTTTTGTGATTTCCGTCAAAGTACACCAAGTCAAGTTGCTTTATCTTTGAGAGTACCAAAGGAAGCGTATCAGAAAATTCTCCGTTGATTAATTCAATTGTATTGAAATTTAAATTTTTATGGGCTTCTTGTGCTTGTTTTGAAATATTGGGGCAACCCTCCAAACTGTATATTTTTGATTTACTGTTTGGTGCAGCCATGTACATACTGCTGATACCCAGCGATGTTCCGAACTCCAACATTGTTTGGGGTTCAAAATGATTGATTAGACGAAATAACAGTCTGCCGTATTTCTTATTTATAGTAGAATGTTTTGCAATATCACTCAGTTTTTTCTTTTGATGAGAATTTATTGAGGAACCGGCCCCAAAATCACGGGGCTCAATTATTGTTTTGTTTTGCAGAAATTTTTTTCTTTGTCTTTCAATAGGGAACAGACTGTAGTAGTTGCCTGTTTTTTGAAAAATTTCACTGACAAGTTTATACATAAACGGAGAGTGTATTCCATGTCCTTTACGGTGTTTGGCTGAAAGAAGGTATTTGAAGTAAGCCGATAATCGAAAAACGAGGTTTTTAAAGCCGGGCATTTGGTTTTTTTTTACAAAATTAAGAATGTGTACATAAATAAAAAACTTGAAAATATCGCCGTCTGTAAAATTTTAATTAATTTAACGGATTAAACAGATATAAGCTAAGAAAAATATGAGTCAAGATAAATTACATACCCAAGTTGAGCAATTAATTTTGAGCAATTCTATACAGTTTTCATTTGAAAAACTGATAAATCGTGCGACGGAATTGGGTCAATCCATGATAAAAGATGACTTGGATAGCCAGAAAAGGGTCTATACCCAAATGTTACATTATACATTCCGGAATGCGGAAGATCCGCAGAGGGCAGAAATTCTGAAAAAGTTAAAGATTCGGTTACTTGAAATTAATGATGAATTACGGGAACGACTATTCGAGTCTGATACGTCGAGAGCTCTAAGTAATGAGAAAAAAAATATTTTGCGTAAGACCACGCAAAGCCGTCAGTATATTGAGGATCTGAAAGCTTTGACCGGAGATCCGGAAAGTCCTGAGCGTAAACAAAAAATGCAAGCTGTATTTTCACTTATTTGGTTTACGGATAAATTGTCGGAAAGTGAATTGGACGCCATTACTAAATGTGTAAAAAGCAGTAACACGGAGTTTTATGAAAAGAGCCTAATCATCTCGGCACTTACGATGAGCTTGTTGCGTTACTTTGACTTGAAAAAGTTTACCGCTTTGTTTAATGCCTATGATATCAACGGAAAATATATTTGGAACCGTGCATTTGTGGGTTTGATTATTGCATTTTATGTCTATAATAGTCGAGTTTCCTTATATGATGAACTTCAAGACCGTCTTGAGCAAATATCGGATGATAAGGGAATGGAGAGATATTTGGAGCAAGTGTTACTTCAATTAATCAGAACCCGTGAGACCGAAAAGATATCTGAAAAATTGCGTAATGAAATTATTCCGGAAATGACAAAGTTTCGTCCGGAAATTGAGCAAAAGTTAGACTTAGACAAGATATTGTCAGACAAATTAATTGAGGATAAGAACCCGGAATGGGAAGAGGTTTTTAAGGATTCTTCGGACTTGTTGGGCAAAATGGAGGAAATGTCTAAAATGCAATTGGAAGGCTCGGATGTATTTATGAGTGCATTTTCGGAGTTGAAGCATTTTAGTTTTTTTAATGAATCGGCCAACTGGTTTTTGCCTTTTTATAAAGAAAATCAAGATGTTAAGAACGTCTTTGCGGATGAACCGGAAGAGTTTGACAGCGAGGTGTTTACGGGTGGTTTGCAAAAGTCAGGATACATATGTAATTCAGACAAATACTCATTCTGTTTGAATATAGAGATGATGCCCAAAGCTCAAAAGGAAATGATTTTGAATTTATTTAAGATGGAACTTGAGGCCATGGATGAGGTTGCTTCAGAAGATAAAATTTTAGATTCGAAAAACGACGATAAGTTCATTTTTACGAGAACGATACAAGATATCTATCGGTTTTTTAAATTGAGCCGATTTAAAAATGATTTGCCGGATTTTTTCAACTCAAAATTAGATATTCATAACACACTTTTCTTCAAGATAGTTAATAAGGATGAATCGGTTTTAAGAAAAATTGCAGAGTTTTATTTGAAAAAAAATTACTATTCCGAAGCGGCTGAAACCTTTTTATTGTTAAGCAAAGAAGAAAAAAGTATAAAAAGAACTTACGAGAAAGTAGCTTTTGCTTACCAAAAAATGAAATCTTATAAAACGGCATTGAAATATTATAAACGAGCCGAATTTTTTAATGCCGATACAGTTTGGCTGAATAAAAAGCTTGGTTTCTGTTATCGAAAATTGGGCGATTATGACAATGCCTTATTGTATTATAAAAAGGCGAAGGATCAACAGCCCGAGAATCTTCATGTTATAGCAAATATCGGACATTGTTATTTGTCGGATGAGAAATTTGAAAAAGCCCTCAAAGCATACTTTAAAGTAGAGTATTTCGATCCGGAAAATATCAGAGTAAAACGACCGTTGGCCTGGTGTTCATTTGTTTTGGGAAAACTCGATTCAGCTGAAAAATATCTGAGCAAACTCATTGAAATGAAACCTACGGCTCATGATTATATAAATCTCGGGCATGTTTTATTCTGTAAAAATAAAAAATCGGAAGCTTTGGAATTTTACAAGAAAGCGACTCAAAGTCTTAATTATGATAAGGTTAAGGAGTCAATACTGAACGATAAAAGTCATATGCTGAAAAATGGTTCTTCGGAAGCTGAAATTTACCTTTTACTTGATTATTTATTGATAAATCTTGAAAACTAACAGAGTATGAGATTATTGCCGGTATTTTTGTGGTTTGCCGTAAGTACAATATTTTGGGCGAGTTCATATGGATGCAGTCAGGCTCGGGAGAAATCTGCAGACAAAGAGCATCCCGTTAAAATTCAGTCGGATACTATAAAACCGGCCGCTTGGCTTCCCGAAAAATATATGGGGTACTTAGAGGGCAAAAGGGTAGGGCTTATAGCCAACCAAACAGCAAGAGTGGGCGAACAGCACTTGCTCGACTTCCTTACTATCCGAGGTATTAAGGTGACTAAGATTTTTTCGCCTGAACACGGATTTCGCGGAAATATAGAGCGAGGAAAACATTTTAATCCGACCGTTGATAAAAAAACCGGTATTCCGATTGTTGCCATGTACGGGAATAATCGAAAGCCCAAAGCAGCTCAACTGGCCGATATTGATATCTTGGTCTTTGATATACAAGATGTGGGGGTGCGTTTTTATACCTATATCAGCAGTATGCATCTGGGGATGGAAGCCGCGGCGGAGAATAATGTCGAGTTTATGGTTTTGGACCGGCCAAATCCCTTGGGCGATTATGTTGCCGGGCCGGTGCTTGATTTGAAATACCGTTCATTCGCGGGAATGCACCCGATACCCGTTGTGCATGGTTTGACTGTTGGTGAGTTGGCATTAATGATTAACGGAGAAGGCTGGTTAAAAGACAATATTTCCTGCGATTTAAAAGTTATTAAATGTTTGAATTACGGCCATAAAGATTTTTGGAGTTTGAAGGTTAAACCCTCCCCGAATTTGCCCAACGATTTGGCCATACGGCTATACCCGTCGTTGTGTTTCTTTGAAGCAACTGAGGTAAGTATCGGACGAGGTACAGAATTTCCGTTTCAGGTGGTGGGCTACCCGGACAGCACATTTGGTGAGTTTTCATTCACCCCTCGGGATATTGAACAAATGCAAACCAATCCTGTGCAAGAAGGGAAAACATGCTACGGCTTGGATTTTCGATCGAATAACCACGATTCTTACTTTACCATGCAGTATGTTGTTTTTTTTAATAAATTATTGAAAGCTAAAAATAAGCCATTAATTACTAACGTACATTGGTTCAATTTACTGGCCGGAAATAATAAGCTGCTAAAGAAAATAACCGGGGGAATGACTGCTGAAGAGATTGAACAGTCTTGGCAAAAGGAATTGTCTGAATATAAAGTTATGAGAAAACAATATTTGTTGTATCCTGATTTTGAGTAAATAATGAGTGTAGTTTAAAAAGGTTAAAAGTTGAAAGTCTGTAAAGTTAATTGTTTGATATTTAGAGAATTAGGCAAGATTAGCGTATAACAAACGTCATATTAAATTGCGTTTTGTCAATAAGGTTTTAAAAATTAATATTCTGTATCTGTCAGGTGTTTTCACCCGACAGGAATTTGTATCCGGATAGATCCTGCGTGGTGAAAACACCACGCAGGTGCAGATATGAAATATAATGCGGCAGGGTAAATTGTCTGTAACCGCATTTATATAAGTCGTTTATTATATTTGGCTATAGTTTAAAATGAAGTTGCTTTTTCGGAGGTTGAGCATGTTGTTTGCAAAACAAGCCCCGAAACCGGTTTCAGCTTCGCTCAACCTCCGGAAATTTGAATATTGTCTTGTAAAAGCCTTATAATCATCATATTCAAAATAACACCTCTATTCTAAACTATAGCCTTATATTTTAGTAACTATTTGAATATTAGATAAATAACACCTTTAACTTTAAAGCTTTATACTTTTTATACAGAACTCAATAATTAGCTTCTAAATGTTGATTTTTTGGGGCTATATCTCCGTTGCGAGAGTTTCTCCGAGTTTTGCTTGGTAATTTTTGTAAGCCTTCTCCATGTATTCCGGAAATTTTGAGAATGAAGCCACTTCAAGTACAGCAATGGTTTTATCGTTCTTGATAATAGGGAGAATTAATAAATTGTTTGGTGAGCTGCTGCCCAGTCCGGAAAGTACGGTGATATATTCCGGGGGCACATTGGTAATATTGAGCATTCTTTTCTCTTTAGCTGCTTGGCCCGAAATCCCTTCACCGTATGTAAAATCTTTGGGAGGCTCAACAGCATAATAGGCATAATTCGCAATTGACGAAAAGCGGTCTGAATTTTCTTGTTTTAAGAAGAAAATACCTTGGACAATGTTGAGTTCTTCAGCAAAACGAGTGAGTATAAGATGTGCCGTATCAGTTGCTCCTCGTGTAGGAATTTTTCCGAATAGTTTATCCCCGAGTTTTTCGGCTTTTTGATTTAGTTCTTTTTCTGTGGTTTTTAATGTTTCCTTAGTTTTGGTTTCTTCTTTTATCTCATTTTCTGTAATGTCAGGCGATTCTGCTTTTACCGGTTTTTTAAATTTTCTTGTAACCACTCTAAAGTAGGTTACCGTCAGAAAGAAAAAACTTACAATAATTAAAGATGTGCTGATAATATTATTAGAAAAAACAGAGATGTCGTTTCCGAAAAGAAAAAACAAAGACGCTGTAATATATACTGAAGCAATGATTATTCCTGCACTTATGTATATCTTTCGTTGATTCATATTGAAAAATTTAACAATTAAGGATGTATTCTATTATTTCTGAAATTGTATATTCTTTAGCCATCGGTACTAAGTCTTTGGCATATTGAGGCATTGTTTGTACTTGGGCTTCTTTTATGCTTTGAATCAGTACGTTGCCCTTTTGTTCTGCGATTTGCTTTAGACCTTGGGCCCCGTCTTTATTGGCTCCTGACAATATTATACCGGTCAGTTTTTTCTTCAGAACATAGGCTGCCGAAACAAAAGATATATCAATTGACGGGCGTGAATGGTTTACCGGTTCCTCAGTTGACAGAGCGAATGTATTATCCGGTTCAATATATAAATGATAATTTGCCGGCGCCAAATAGATATGATTGGGTTTAATTTTTTCCTTGTCCCGGGGTTCAGAAATCACCATAAGACTATATGCCAAAGGTAAAATCGGTATAAAATAACATATTGGTTACATTATAAACAGTTGTTTAATTGTATTCTTAAGTGATTTTTG
>JAYEIA010000235.1:5760-7183 GCA_034659855.1 Bacteroidota bacterium | reverse complement strand
CGTAGCTAAAATTGAAGCGTTCGCTAAACTTCCAGGTCGTGAAGAACTTCTTGGTATGCTTGCAGCTACTTGGATGGCTCCAATTACGAATATGAACCTGCCGACTCCGGCAGGGTACTCGTCGGATGATTTCTACTCCGGAAGCAAAGCTGCACTACACGGAGGCACAACAACAATTATAGATTTTGTAACACCAAAGAAAGGGGAAGCTCTGCCCCGGGCATTAGACCAACGAATTGAAGAAGCCGAAAAAGCACGGTGTAACTACAAACTGCATGTGAGTCCCATTAATTTTCATTCGGAAACCGAAAAAGAAATAAAAGCCTGTATTGATAAAGGCGTAAACTCATTCAAAGTATATACAGCATACAAAAACAGCATTGGCATTGAAGATGCTGAGCTTAAACAAGTTATGAAAGTTATTGCAAAGTATAACAAACTCCTTTTGGTACATTCTGAAGACGGCGACAAAATTGACCGTCTGAGAAAACAGTATATTAACGAAGGTAAAACATCGCCGGAATATCATCCAAAATCTCGCCCGCCCGAAACAGAAGCTGATGCCGTAAAAAAAGTTCTTGAGATGGCAGCCGAAACCCAATGTAAAGTTTATATTGTTCATGTTTCCGCCAAGGAATCTATAGAGCATATTCGTAAAGCTCGCCAATCCGGACAAACGGTTTATGCCGAGACCTGCCCGCACTACCTACTGCTCAACGACCAAGCCTATTCCGGTGAATTCAAAAAAACAGCCGGCTTTGTTCTCAGTCCGCCCTTACGTGCTGCCGGAAATGAAAAAAACCTATGGCAAGCTGTATCCGACAGTACATTTAACACTATAGGAACCGACCACTGCCCGTTTACTTCAACTCAAAAGGCACAAGGTATTCACGATTTTACAAAAATACCAAACGGAGCCGGCGGTGTCGAACACAGACCCGCTTTACTATATACTTTCGGGGTTCTCAAAAATAAAATTAATCTGAACCGATTTGTTGAGTTGATGTCAACCCAAGCTGCA
Organism: Bacteroidota bacterium; assembly: GCA_034659855.1. Classification (GTDB taxonomy): domain Bacteria; phylum Bacteroidota; class Bacteroidia; order Bacteroidales; family JAADGE01; genus JAYEIA01. Next base: position 6,162 of record JAYEIA010000235.1, on the reverse strand, counting down.
AAAATATTTGGCTTGTATCCGAACAAAGGAATTGTTCAAGAAAAAGCAGATGCTGACCTCGTGATTTGGAACCCTCAAAAAAAGAATATTATTTCGAAAAAAACTCACCGGCAACAAACGGATATCAATATATATGAAGGCACCAAAACAACAGGTGAAGCTGAAACGGTCATTTTAAACGGAGAAATTGTTAAGCTTTAATCCCAAGAAAAAACATACTCAATAATATCAGCACCTTTGACTACAGAAGAGGTCTTACGGGCGGTAACATTTTTACCTCCGGCGAGTTCAATACCTCGCTTAGTATAGGCTCCCATTGAAGTTTCCATCACAATATCCTTTAAAGGGAATCCAGTAATCTGAATCACCGCTCGATTTTGCTCATTTTCCGTCACAATCAAC
>JAYEIA010000235.1:0-5660 GCA_034659855.1 Bacteroidota bacterium | reverse complement strand
ACCTCCGGCGAGTTCAATACCTCGCTTAGTATAGGCTCCCATTGAAGTTTCCATCACAATATCCTTTAAAGGGAATCCAGTAATCTGAATCACCGCTCGATTTTGCTCATTTTCCGTCACAATCAACCTGCTCTCAGAATAATAGCGTTTATAAATCGCTTCACTTTTCTTAATTAAAAAATGAGGATTAACTACCATCAAAAACAGCTTGTAAATGCCTTTTAAAGCATAATCAGCATGAAAAGTTCCGACTAATTTTGAGGTTTTAGCCAAATTTCCGTCATAAAACAAGTCCGCAATGGCTTTTACCGGCAATGATGTAGCATCAACCAGCGGAAAAAATTTACTTACAATTATATTACTTGAATAATAAGGCTTTGAACACTCCGGCAATGAAGCTATCCACTCTTCATAGCGATCCGGAAAATTGTTTTTCACAAAATAGTCAATAGCCTTAACATAAGTTCCTTTTACATCCGGTTTTTAAAATATTTTACGCCAAAAACACAATTTTTTATTGTTCTTTAAATTCAGAATAATCTTCAGGGGTATTTATATTCTGTGAAATTCCTGAGCACTCCGTGGCGATATACTTTTTTTTGTATGGACTGAGAATTAGCCTTAGATTAGCATCATCCTCTGTTTCAGCTTTAATCACTTGCATCAGTTTTTTATTGATAAGAATTGGATGTCCGCCGTGATTATCTGTTTTCGGGACAATATAATCCGCTTCAAGCCGGGCTTTCCCCAGTGATGAAATAAGTTCCGGACAAATATTCGGTATATCCACATTATGAATAAAGCAGTAATTTGCCTTAGCGGATATTTCTTTGAGCCCCTTTTTTATTGAAGAAATTCGCCCACTCCGCCAATCCTCATTTTCTGTAAAACCTGTATTTTTCCCCAATTCAAAATTTGCCGTTGATATTTCTATCCGGTCACTCGGATTGGTCACAACTACAATATCGGAAACCCCGGCTTTTCTGAACATCTCGACAATGTGTTCTACAAACGTTTGGTTGGCATCAAAAGGCAACAATAACTTTGGCGATCCCATTCTTCTTGATTTTCCGGCTGATAGAATTACAGCTGAAGTTCTATTTTGTCGGTTCTCTCCCATAAGAATTATTTTTTTTCTGAGCCGCAAAATAATAAATTAGCGGGTTACAAGAAAAATATATATCCATGAGATTTTAGATCATGTATGTATCAGAAGATAATCTTGTGTATATCAAAACATTAACATGGACTATATCCCTCTAACCTTACCGGTTTGGTTCAAATTAAAGCTGTTTAATAAAATAAAGAACAACATGACAGATAAATTCTCATTACTTCCCATAAGAAAATTACTTCAATTGAGCTTGAACCATATTGATAATAAAAACGGTTTTTTGAGCCTGCCCGAAGAACTGTTTTTTACGCCCCGGGAATCTGACAGCTTCCGCATGACACGTTTCGGACAATTGCTTGAAACTCCGCTTGGAGTTGCTGCCGGGCCACATACTCAACTCAGCCAAAACATTGTAGCCTCTTGGCTGGCCGGGGCAAGATATATTGAACTGAAAACGGTTCAAACCTTAGATAAAATTGAAGTGAGCAAACCCTGTATCGACATGCAGGACGAAGGCTACAACTGTGAATGGTCACAGGAACTTACCATGGAGGAATCCTTTGATCAATATCTGGATGCCTGGATTGTTTTACACATACTGAAACACAAACTCGGACACCCCCGGAAAGAAAGCCCCGGATTTATATTTAATATGAGTGTGGGTTATGATCTGAAAGGGATTATGAAGGAAAATGTCCAATGGTTTTTCAGCAAAATGGCTGATGCTTCGCTTGAACTAAAAGCCAAACTTAAAGAAATCAGCGACATTTATCCGAAAGTTGAACAGTTAAAAATCAGCAGCACCCTAAGCAATAACATTACGCTGTCGACCATGCACGGCTGCCCGGCTGGCGAAATCCAACAAATTGCAGAATATCTTATCTCGGAAAGAGGACTGCACACTACGGTTAAATTAAACCCGACGCTGTTGGGCAAAAAAGAATTATCTGCAATAATTGCAAACTCCGGATTTGATACCATAGTCCCCGATGAAGCCTATACACACGACCTGAAATATGCCGATGCGATAAAAATGATAAAAACTTTAAGTCACTCTGCCAAAAAGAAACAAGTCTTTTTCGGACTTAAACTCACAAACACACTCGAATCGCAAAATCATAAAGAAATTTTCGACAAAGCGGTTGACATGATGTACGGAAGCGGGAAAATGCTGCACCCCATATCTGTAAATACAGCACGCAAAATCCAAACAGAATTCAACGGACAATTGGACATCTCTTTCTCGGGCGGTGCCGATGCTTTTAATGTTTCTGAAATTTTGAATGCCGGCTTGTCGCCGGTTACCGTATCGTCCGACCTGCTGAAACCCGGCGGATACGGAAGACTCGCACAGTATTTCAAAAATATAAGCGGAAGCCAATTCCCGAAAAGGGACAGCTTGGCAAAGCAAGACGCCGAAATTGCACTCAATCACTTAAATAAATATGCCGACGAAGTAAAAACAGACCCTCGCTATAAAAAAACAGACTTTAAAACACCGAGTATTAAAACTCAAACACCGCTCTCCATTTTTGACTGTGCTTTTGCTCCCTGCGAGTCAACTTGCCCTACCAATCAAGATATACCGTCTTATATGTACTACACCGCTCGGGGCGAATACGACAAAGCCTTTGATGTTATTTCAAAAACTAATCCTTTTCCGCATACCACGGGGCTGGTCTGCGACCACGAATGCGAAACAAAATGTACACGTATAAATTACGACTCCCCTCTTAAAATAAGAGAAATCAAGCATTTCATTGCCGAAAAACACAAGCAAACTATTAATCCTGAGGCCGCTACTGCCGACGACTTCATCGAAAAAAATATTGAAGCCCCGGGAAAGAAGGTGGCAGTAATAGGTGCCGGTCCCTCGGGTCTCAGTTGTGCTTATTTTTTGAAAAAAGCGGGTTTTTCTGTCAAAATTTACGAACTCAGCGAAAAAGCCGGCGGAATGCCTGCCGGTGTTATCCCAAAATTCAGACTCCCCGATGAGGCCATTGAAACCGACATTAACTCAATTACTGAATTAGGGGTTGAAATTGCTTACAATCAAAACATCAGTGCACAAACTTTCAAAGAAATAAGGGCTCAGTATAATTATGTGTACATAGCCACCGGTGCTCAGCAGGCACTCACATTGCCGATTGAGGGTGCTGATACAGAGACTTTAACCGATCCGCTGAAACTCTTAGACAAGGTTAAACAATCCCCGGAAATAAATATCGGCAAAAATATTGCTGTCATCGGCGGAGGAAATACAGCCATGGATGTGGCACGAACAGCCATGAGGCTTGTCGGATCCGGCGGCAAAGTTTCCATTTTGTACCGACGAACCATTAAACAAATGCCGGCAGATGCAGACGAAATCAAAGAAGCTCTTGAAGAAAATATTCAAATTATCGAATTGGTTTCTCCCGTAAAAATTACCAAAACAAATCAAACGGTTCAATTATTCCTTGAGCGCATGGAACTCGGAGAAAAAGATGCCGGTGGGAGACGACGACCGATTGCTATTACCGGTTCAGAATTCTCCATGGAATTTGATACCGTTGTTCCGGCGGTCGGACAAAATTTAGACATAGACTTTGCCGACGACCAAAAACTGCAAACTGAAAATAAAATTCACCAAACGCAACTAAACAATGTGTTCATCGGAGGTGATGCCATGCGTGGGGCTTCCTCACTTATAAAAGCCATTGCCGACGGCAGAAAAACAGCTCAAACCATTATAGACAAAGAGCAGACCGGCTACGATACCCGAAATAAAGAAAAAAGGAGTCCGCAAACCGTGCGTAACCTTATGATTAAAAAAGCAGAAAGGATACAAACAGACAACAATATATCTCAAAATCACGACACACTTAACTTTGAACATATACATACAACATTCACCGAAAGTGAAGCTAAAGCAGAAGCTGAACGTTGTCTGCTTTGCGATGAGCTTTGTAATATATGCACAACCGTTTGCCCCAATTTTGCACTGCTCCCCTACGAGGTTCCCGTTAAAAACTATCAACTACAACAAATAAAAGACGGAAAAATTACTGACGGGCAAGTATTTTCAATTACTCAAAATCAACAAATTATACACATTGCCGATTTTTGTAATGCGTGCGGAAACTGCAACTCATTTTGCCCCACTGCCGATGCTCCGTACAAAACAAAACCTCACTTGTACTTAAACTTTAAAGACTTTGCAGATAATAAAGACGGCTATTTTTATAACGAAAAAGAAAAAACCTTGTATTATAAATTGGACGGCTTTGATTTTAAACTTCAGCTGTCCGGGAATAAATTCAATTATGAAACAGACAATATTACGGCCGTACTTGACTCAAATACACTTAATATAATAGAATATACCGGAATTGATGAGCCCGACTTTAAACAAGCCGTAGTTATGAAACAATTGTTTGAAGCAGTTAATCAAATCTTTTAAAATTTTTAAAAATAAACACATATGAAATCCTATTTAGATTGCACACCCTGCTTTATGCAGCAAGCATTGAGAGCAGGCAGAATGTCAACAGATAACGAATCCGAGATACAACTCATACTACGCAAAACAGCAAAATACTTACAGACCATAGAACAAGAAACAACTCCTGCAGAAAACTCATTGCCGGTATATAATATTATCAAAGAAGTTACAGGCGTAGCCGATCCTTACAAAAAAATAAAAGCCCAAAGTATAGATCAAGCCCTGAAACTTTTGCCCGAGCTACGATTAGAAGTCAAAAATTCTGATGACCCCCTGCTGACAGCAATACGCATAGCCATTGCCGGCAATGTTATTGATTTTGGAGTAGATAAGTCATTTAACTTAACCGAGGATGTTCAGAAAATTCTGAAACAAGATTTTGCCATTCTACATTATCGTGCATTCAAACAGGAATTAGAACAAGCTAAAAGCGTACTGTATATTGGCGACAATGCCGGAGAAACAGTACTCGATCGACTTCTGATTGAAACCATTTCAAAGCCCGTAACGTTTGTTGTCAGAGAAAAACCCATAATCAATGATGCCGTATATGCCGATGCTGTAGCTTCCGGTCTTGATGAGTCTGCAAAAATTATTTCTTCGGGATCACCCGCAGCCGGCACAATACTAAGCCTGTGTACCGATGATTTTGTTAAACGATTTAATAATGCAGATTTGGTCATCAGCAAAGGACAAGGAAACTACGAAGGCCTCTCAAATGTCAACCGTTCGGTATTCTTTTTACTGAAAGCCAAATGCCCGGTTATTGCAAAAGACCTGAATGTGCCGGAAGACAGTATTATTTTGGCAAACAACAGATAGAGAAAAATATAACTGTTTAATAGCCGGCTACCGAAAAAAGAGAGATATTCAGCTAAAAATTATTATCTTTGCCAGCCCTCTTTTTCCTTTAAACTAAAGGAGTTAATCAATGAGACTTAATACTAGGCAAACAAATATTTTTACTTATCCTTTTCTGCACAAAAGATGCTCTAAAACAAATTACATAAAATTAAATATATGATACCAATAACAGACAAAGTGAGCAATGAAAAAGCATTG
>JAYEIA010000234.1:0-1410 GCA_034659855.1 Bacteroidota bacterium | reverse complement strand
TCAAGATTTAAACTATTATTTTCAATTCACCTTAAACGACTATGATAAGACTCTCGAAGCTAAAGTGCCTCCCCTCCAAAATCGGATTGATACTTTTAAGGAACTATCCCGCCGTATTGGCAAAGAAAAAGTGATTTGGCGTTTTGACCCTTATACTTTAACGCCAAAATACAGCGTAGATGAACTTCTTCGGAAAACAGATAATATCGCTAAACAGCTTAAAGGCTATACTGAAAAACTGGTATTTAGCTATGCAGACATAGCCGATTACAGGAAAGTAGCCGGAAATATGCAGACAATTGACTATAAAGAATTTACAACGGAGAGTATGCATCAAATTGCTGCCGGACTGCAAAAACTGAATAATAATTGGGGCTTGGAAATTGCTACTTGTGCCGAGAAAATTGATTTGTCGCAATACGGCATTAAGCATAACAAGTGTATTGATGATGATTTACTAATCAAGCTTTTTGGTAATGATCGTGAATTAATGAAATTTTTGGGTGTAAAAATTGAAGAAGCGAATCTCTTTAGTTCCGAAAGAAAAATTATCAAAACTAAAAACCTGAAAGACAAAGGACAACGCGAGCTTTGTGGCTGCATAAAAAGTAAAGACATTGGTCAATACAATACTTGCCCGCACGGCTGTATTTATTGCTATGCCAATACATCACCGCAAAAGGCTGCCGAGAATTATAAACGACACAGACAGAACCCAACCGAAGAAAATATTACAGGAGATACAGAAAATGAGTAAATATGCAGAAATCCTAAAAAATAAGGGTATATCGGATTTTTTCGGAATTATAGGCACTCTAAAACTCTTTAACGGAATAAGATATAAGGGGCATTTTAAAAACGGCAATATGCACGGCAAAGGGGAATTACTATATCCGAACGGAGACAGGTATGTTGGCTCCTTTATTAATGATAAAGAAGGGCAGGGCATTTATTATTATTCCGGTTAGAATACAAAGGAAAGCTCGTAAAACGTTATGAAGGTTCATTTAGGGACGGAGAAAAGGAAGGACAAGGCATCTTATACTTTTCGGACGGCGGTAAATTGGAAGGAGAATTCAGAAATGATAGGCTGTCAGGAAATATAAGCATAACAACTGCTGACGGAAAAGTGTACGAAGAATAGATTCAACCTAAAATAATTATTAGTCTATTGGGCATTATATTTATATTAATGATTGCGTTTATTGCTGCCTCAATAAGGGGTGCATTGCAAGAAAAAAACAGCCATGCTTCAAACAAAAATGGATAAGCTAAACAGATACAAAGTTAGTGCAACCATAAGTCGTGAGAAAATTAATAATATAAATATTGCTTTTGTCTTTGAGGATGAAATAAACGCTTTTCCTAAAGGAACTTAGCGATACATTGTTAACCTGAATTATTTATGAA
>JAYEIA010000233.1:0-7198 GCA_034659855.1 Bacteroidota bacterium | reverse complement strand
TCGTGAAAATTGAAACAAAAAACGGTATCTTTACAGAAACAATAATAAAGGAGTAAAATTATGCAAGCATTAGAATTTCAAACTTATATTTCAAATGGAATGATAAAAATTCCAAAAAATTGTAAAATATACAACAATCGTAAAGTTAAAGTAATTATGCTTTTGCCGGACGAAAAAGGTAATTATGATAAACAAAAACTTTTATCAGCATTTGAGAATGCTCATAAATTAAATGTATTTTCAGAAATAACAAAGCCTGTCGAATGGCAAAAACAATTACGAAATGAATGGGAATAAAGCATTATTAGACAGCAATGTAATAATTGAAGCAGCAAAAAACAGTATTTCGTTGCAAGATATTGTAAATACTTATGATTATCTTTATACGTCAATAATTTGCTATGTTGAAGTTCTTGGTTTTAACTTCAATAATAAGCAAGGAAAATTTGCGATAGAGAAGATTTTAGAAATAATATCAATCGTAAATCTTGACAAAGAAATTGCTGATTTAACAATTGAATTTAGGAAACAATCAAAAATAAAATTACCTGATGCATTAATAATTGCAACGGCAGAAATAGTTTAAGCCGATTTGATAACAAGCAATGTTTCGGATTTTAAAAATTTGACAAAAAACGTTGACATAATTGAACCGAAAAGAAAAAAGGAAGCCTAATACAAAGGGGAAATTAACAATTAAATCAGTTTTGGATTCTTATCCGTCCTACCGCTTGGAGCTGTCAGACGGGTTTTGCCCTGTCTCAACAAACAAAGATTGATTTAATAAATCAAGAAAAAGGGACATATTTTGTAAAAATTGAAACAAAAAATGGAATTTTTACAGAAAAATTTGTGCTTAAATAAAACCAAAAAAATGAGGAAATTTAACACCTCGGGACCGAATATTCCGGAAAAGCATTATACAATTCAAAGAACTAATTTAATTAAAAAAGGCTTTGAATTAGTAGAAGATGATAGGTATTTTACTATTTGGGCACCTCGCCAAACAGGAAAAAGTACTTATTTTAGACAACTTGCCGAAAAATTAGAAGAACAGGGCTACAAAGTTACAATAATCAATTGTAAAGAAATAAAGCAAAACAAATTTTTAGAACAAGTATTTAAACTGTTAAATTTAAAATTTGATAAAAGCAATCATACTTTTCATTGTTTATTAAATAAATTTGATACTGAAAATTTTAAGAGGTTTATAATTTGGGATAATATTGATGTATTAAATGATGAAATACTTGTTAATCTGCTTATTTCATTACGGACAATTTTTCATTCCAGAGAAAGAAATAGTTTAAAATCGATTATTCTATCCGGTGTAAATAATATTTTAAATATTGTTGTCGAAAAAACTGAACACTCTGTTTTCAATATTGCTGACGATTTTGATTTCCCTTTTTTTACTAACGAAGAAGTTCACGAACTCCTGCATCAACACGAAACAGAAACAGGACAATTATTTGAAGAAAAAGTAAAACAAAAAATATCTGAAATAACAGCAAATCAACCCGGATTAATTAACGGATTTGCCAAAGTTTTGGTTGACAATAATCCTGATAAAAAAACATTAGATTACAATGATTATTTAAAAGTAGAACACTGGTATTTGAATGAAGCAATCGACAAAAATTTTTCAAATATTTTAAACAAGGCAAAAGAAGAACGAAATTTTGTAGAACGACTACTGTTTACCGAAGATAAAATACCGTTTAAAATTGACAGACCAAGTATAAAATTATTACATACAAACGGATTAATAAAAAAAGATAAAGACGGATATGTAACATTTTGGGTGCCCTTTTACAAAAAAAGACTTTACGATGCCTTTTATCCATACACGAACGGAGAGCAAAGACAAATAAGTCGTACAATTTTTGCCGAAGAGTATTTTACAAAAACAGGTGAATTAAAACTTGAAAAACTCATAGAAACTTATAAAGAATATATAAAAAGAAGAGGTTTTAATCCACACAGAGAAAAAGACGAAACCGGGAATTATAAATCAATAAAAGAAGCCGCTTTAATTTATAGTTTTGAGACATATATTCACGCATTTATAACACAAACCGAAGGGAAAATATACCGAGAAGCTGATACCGGACTTGGAAAAAGTGATATAATTTTAAATGTGAAAAATAAAGAGTATTTAATTGAAACAAAAATTTATTATGCCCCAAAACAGTTTGAAGACGGCAAAGAACAATTGGCGTATTATTGCGATAGTCTTGGATTAAAACAAGGAATTTACATTGTTTATTGTCCGAATGATATAAAATACCCTGAAACAGTAAAAGAACAAAAAGAAACAATAGAAATTAAAAATAAATCTATTCAAATATCAACCTATCTAATTCAATACGACGAAACAAAATGGTAAAATGAGTTTAGTTTATAAAGTTGAAAGTTTATAACTTTTCAAACTAATCTCATACAATAAAATAATAAAATAAACGTTTTAAACAATAGCATATTAATTATTTGATATTCAATATTTTATAACGCAAGCCGTAAGCGAATTAAAGTATTGATTATTACGTATTTAATTCGCAATTCGTAATTTAACGAAGTCTTAATTTAACTACACAATTAACATATAAACTTTATAATAATGAAACAGACAATTTTTTTAACAGCAACAATCCTAATTTTTATAATTAGTAGTTGTAAAAATGATGAAAACGCAAATGCCAAATTTAGCGTTAAACAGAAAGAAACTACGTTAAAGTCCACTAAAAGTGAAACTTTTGATTTTACAAAAGCATTGATCGGAATTAGTGAAATAGATTTTGAGATAGAACCGGACTCAGAAGACCAAGATTTTGAATATGAAGGAAAATTTCAATTTGATATTCTAACCGGCACAAGTTCGCCTGCAATTAGTTCAGTCGAAATAGCACCGGGTACCTATCACGAACTTGAAATTGATGTAGACAATGTACTGACAAGTGGAAAATCTATTGAAATATTTGGAACATACAATGGTATTAAATCAGCTCAATTTGAATTTACATCAACGCTTAATGAAGACTATGACGTTCAAAACACAACCGGCATAAAAGCAACTACTGATGAAACTGTTAATTTTGTTCTTTATCTTGATTTAGAAGCATTATTTGATGGCGTTGATTTTACCGCAGCTGATGTAGATAATGATAATATCATAAGAATAAATGCATCTTCTAATTCAGATTTAGCATCAATTATCGAGAATAATCTGGACGATAATATGGACTATGACAATGATTAAATAATTTATAATTGGTGTTAACAAAATACATAATGCATTTAGCTTCGCAGATCTCTCTTTGATCGGTTGGCTGATAGTATTAATAATGGAGATAACAGCAATAGAAACATAGTAATAAATTGAAAATTTGGTGCGTTGAAATGCCAAACGCACCATATTCAAACCATTCTGAGGCAAACTAATTGTCATTAATTATTTGCCCCGGTGTCCAAACAGTACCTAAAGCCGTGAGTTTTTTCTCAATATCCTCAATTCTAATTGCTGTAGTTTTTAGCCCCTCAATAATTTCAGGCAACTGCTCTTGTACAATTTTTAACTGTTCCTTTTCCGTTTGAGTTTCCTGAGAAAAGGACTGTACATGCCCCCATGCTACATTCATCAACCGGCGATATACGGGCAATTGATGCGGCGGAATTTCTTCATAACTCGCTTTCGGCGACACCCCGTGCAAACTAAATTTTATTTCATCCAACTTTTTTTGAGCCGTCCTGATTTCAGCCATCAACTCAGGGTCTGTTTTCGGAGTATTTATTGCCGTCTGCTTCAATACAACGAGTTTCTCAGCCGCAGAGGAAACATATTTTACGGCTCCCATAGTTCGTCGGACAGTTTCAGCCAATTCCTTGCGGTAGTCAGCCAAAGCCTGCTTATCTTTTGCCGGCAAACTTGAACTGTTCAACCGCTCGACATTAAAATTCACCGGTGGCTGCAGCTGTTTATAAATCTCATTTTCGACCATTCCCATAGTTACGGAATACTTCCCGGGCAATACCGGCATGCCGCCGTCATTATTCTTGAACGGGTCAAATTTCCCGGCTTCCGTCGGAAACGGATTATTATAAGTCAAATTCCAAGTATGCCGTGATAATCCGGCACTCGGTTTTACACGAAGCTTTCGTATGGCATTGCCCTTATAGTCCTTAACGGTAAACAACAAATAAGAAACCTCTTCTTTTTTCTCGTCTTCGAGCTGTTTCCACGTCAGTTGAGCAATTTTTTCTCCATTTTTGAACTGCTCTTTTTCCTTCTCAATTCGCTTTTGTTTGGCAGATTTTGGGGCTTCTTTCAAAAAATAAGTAAAGGTAGCTCCGTACGGTTCATTTTGGGCAAAATAAACCGTTTCACCTTGCCCGTAACGTTTCCCTGTTTGGTAATACAGCCGAGCATCGGGGACCTCAAACAATTGAGCCGCTTTATTTTTCGCAAATTCATCACTCATAAGCCTCAAGGGCGAATAATCATCCAGAATATAGAATCCTCTGCCGAAAGTAGCCATAACCACATCGGTTTCATTTCTTTGAATGGCAATATCACGAACCGCCACATCGGGCATGCCGTTTTTAAGTTGTATCCATTTTTTACCTCCGTTTACACTGAAGAAAAAACCAAACTCGGTACCGACAAACAACAAATTCTTATTCTCAAAATCTTGTTCTATTGTGTGAACCGTCCCGTTTTCGGGCAAATTCGCAGCAATAGATTTCCAGTTTTTTCCGTAATTCGTACTTTTATAGATATAAGGTTTAAAATCGTCTCGCTTACGATTGTCGAGGGCAATATAAACCACCGCTGCATCAAACTTATCGGTTCTGATATCACTGATGTAAGTGTTTTCGGGAACACCCGGAAAATCATTGATTACCGTCCACGTTTTCCCGCCGTTTTGACTCACTCGCATCATACCATCATCACATCCGGCGTACAGCAAGCCCTCCTTAACGGGAGACTCATCAATGGAAACAATGGTGCCGTATAATGACGTGGATACATCCTTTTGCATCGCATCGCTGCTCCAATATTTGCCCATAACTTTCCATTGATTACGGTCAATATTTGCCGTCAAATCTCCGCCCAAAGTCATCCAAGAATTCCCTCTGTCATTACTTCTGAACAACTTATTCGAAGCCAAATAAAGTCGTTTACTGTTGTGCGGGCTTATCATAAACGGCGCATTCCAATTCCAGCGATAAGTCAATTCATCCTTGCCGGGATATGGTTTTATCTTCAATTTTTCTCCGCTCTTTTTGTCATAACGGTACAAATTTCCGTACTGATATTCGGAATACACAATATCCGGATTTATCGGGTCAACAGCTCCGAAGAAACCGTCACCGCCAAGTGTAGTTACCCATTCGGCCCATGACACCCCGTCTTTGCAAATACTGTTGGACGGCCCGCCGAAACTGTTATTGTCCTGCGTACCTCCGTATATATTATAAAAGGGTTTGGCATTATCGGTATATACTCTGTAAAACTGAGTTACTGGCAAATTGGACATATGCCTGAATGTATTCCCGGCATCATAAGAGACATAAACCCCACCGTCGCCGCCGATAATAAAATGCTTGGTATTGGCCGGATTTATCCACAGGGCGTGGTCATCCACATGTCGATTTTTTAAGCCCAAGGCCTTCCATGTTTTTCCGCCGTCCGAGGTAAAATGCGTTACGGTTTCCACGGAATAAACCGTATTCGGATTTTTGGGGTCGCAATATATTTCGTTATAATACTGCCCGCTGCTTGAATGCTCACTCATTTTATTCCACGATTCACCTTTATCGGTTGAACGATAAAATCCGGAACCTTCCTGTGCTTCAATTATTGCATAAACAATATTCGGTTTAACCGGTGAAACGGCAATACCCATACCGCCGATGTGCCCTGCCGGTAATCCGTTGGTTAGTTTATTCCAATTCTCTCCGCCGTCGGTTGATTTATAAATTGCACTTTCGGGTCCGCCGGCAATTTTTGTTTGTACGTGCCGTCGCCGTTGTTCCGAGGTGGCATACATTATGCTGTGATTCTCCGGGTCAATAACCACATTATTAACCCCGGTTTGGCTGCTGATTTCTAATACTTTTTTCCAGTTTTCGCCGCCGTCAACCGTTTTATACAAGCCTCGGTCTCCGCCGGGGCCCCACGCAGAACCTTCAGCTGCGACAAACACAACGTCGATATTTTCGGGGTGTACGGCTATCATTCCTATTTGTCGGGAATCTTTAAGCCCCATATTGGTCCATGATTTCCCTCGGTCGGTACTTTTATAAACCCCGTTTCCGTAGCCCAAAGCTCTCTGATGATTATTTTCGCCGGTGCCTGCCCACAACGTATTAAAATTTCCGGGTTCTGCCGTTATGCACCCGATAGAATAGACGCCGTAATTTTCAAAAACCGGGCTGAACGAAATCCCGTTGTTCTCCGTTTTCCAGATATGCCCCGAAGCTACCGCTACAAAATATTCTGCCGGATTTTCGGGATTTACCGCAAAATCGGCAATTCTGCCGGAGGCAAATGCCGGCCCGATACCTCTCAGATTCATACCGCTAAGTACTGAGCCTGTCAATCCTTTTTCCTTTTCCTTTTCTTTATTTTTTTGTGCCTGTGCCACAGAGATCGCAGAGAACAGAAGTACAAATACAAATAATCTTATGTTATAAGTTTTCATAAAGTTATAATTTGGTTATAAATAATGATACAATTATTTAATGGTATAATGGTGCAATAATTCAACTGATTATCAGTAATATAACAATATTAAAATACGGAAAAATTTATGTGTTACTATTTAGACGATAAGTCCTGATTTTTATTTTTTGTTGTGCTAAGGTAAAAAATATTTATCCGGTTTCATTATCCGTAATATGCGGTTTGTGCTTTGCTCAAAGTTATAGGTTTTATTTTATGGCTGTTTTTGAATTTAAAGCCGGCACGCATTTGTAATGCATGCAACATAGTAGATATTTTTTTGGAATCGGTACAGCAAATAACATATAATTAATGATAAAATTGAATAGCGGTGAAAGTGATAATATGGCACTCGTTACAAACGAGTGCCGGCGGGGTTGCAAACTTCGCTTAGCGGAAGATGCAAATATTACTATTTTGCTTAGTCCGAAAAAAAGTTTTTAGACTGAACTCTTTATTTATTTCAAAAGAGAA
>JAYEIA010000232.1:0-1421 GCA_034659855.1 Bacteroidota bacterium | reverse complement strand
TAAGTTGGGAACCGGTCAAACCGGAGTCGGAGGTAAAATTCTAACTTGGTCAGGTGCCGGCTGGACCGGGCAACCGTTAATTTTTCTTGAAGATACCGTCGTTTATATTTTGCAAGGAACCTACAGTCACAGAGTACTAAAAATCAGAGCAGATAATTTAAATATCGAGTGGGCTTATGATTTCGGTGATATGCTGAAAGGAACCGGAACGGTTTGGTATAATGCCAAGGCTGACTCCGGCAATAAATTTGTATTGATACAAGGCGGGCGTTTGGGATTTAAGAACCGTTTAAGTTCTAAAGTTGTACCCAGTTTACGAGCAATAAATTACAAGACCGGCAAAAATCTATGGAAATTAAACAGTAAACGAACAAAATGTTACAGCCGGGATGTTGACGCATCGGCTCTTATACATAATGATACGGCATATATCGGACTCGAGAACGGAATATTTACCGTATTTGACCCCAACCCGTCTTCGGCAGACACTTTATTGGGATTATTGCAACCCAAAGTCTTTGAAGAGCATATGCTTTACGAGGAGCAAGATCGTTTGCTGCATCGCGGCAATTTGGTAACGGAATCCTCACCCTCCATTCTCGGTAATCGTATTTATGTGAGCTCCGGTTCGGGGCATTTATACGGCTATAATCTGAAAACACGAACGATTGATTTTGATTTTAAAACCGGTTCGGATATGGACGGCAGCCCGGTGGTTACCGACGACAGTTGTCTTATTGTAAGCTTGGAAAAAGAATATATTCCCGGAAAGGCCGGCGTGTTTAAAATTGATCCTTCAAAGCCTGCAGACTCTTGTGTTGTTTGGTATTATGCCCTGCCAAACCGACATTTTGCACATTGGCAGGGTGGGGTAATTGGCTCGGCTACAATTAATGACAGTTACCGAAGAAAAAGAGACGAAATACCGAATTTGGCTGCTTTTTCTACAATCGACGGACATTTGTATGTGGTGAAAACAAAAGAATTGTCGGGCGATTCGGTTTTAGGACCCCAAAACCTAAGAAAATACCCTTCCCCCCAATTGGTTTATAAATACAAAATTTCGGAAAGTATTTCAACTCCGGTTTTTGTTCAAAATAAAATTGTAGCGGCCTCTTATGATGGGGTGCGTTTATTTGAATTTGACTCAGATTTAAACTTTAAGCTGCTTGACCATTTCCCGGCCGGAAGTGTAGAGGCAACTCCGGCGGTGTATAACGGGAAAGTATATATTGCTTCAAAAAACGGATTGCTGTACGTTTTGGGGGATAAATCCAAGCCCGTAAATCCAACGTATGATTATATAACGCCGGACAGTCGACTGTTCTTTTCGGATGCTCGACAAATCATCAGGCTGGGTTTGAAATAGGATAAAAATAGGAGTAATTGTCAGATTTTTATATCATGGGGAGCTTCGAATG
>JAYEIA010000231.1:0-26766 GCA_034659855.1 Bacteroidota bacterium | reverse complement strand
ACCGGACTCATAAAACAAAATAAATAATAATTACGTATGAAAACAAAACTACTGGTATTAATAATTGCATCAATGGCTTTCTTTAGTCTATCCAATGCTCAGAAACAAGATGTAATTTCTGACCGACTCGCGGCATTAACACAAAAATCGGATACGGAAAGCTATTCCGTTTGGATTTTCTTTACAGATAAAGGAAACAATATTAATTCCAAAATTCAAGCAGCTCGAAAAGCACTACCGGCCAATGTAGTTAAGCGAAGAATGAAGAATATGACAACGGATAAAATAACAAATTACAAAGATGTTCCCGTAAAAAGCGAATACATTTCAAAAACATTGCCATTTGTTACCAAACAAAGGCACAGCTCAAAGTGGCTGAATGCAATATCTGCCGAAGTCAAATCAGAGAACTTGAATAAAATTGCACAATTAGCTTTCGTAAAAAAAATAGACATTGTACACAAATCAAAAATAACGATACCTCAAAACAATGAAGCGAATGCTCCGGCAAACATCAAAGAATCAAGATATACCTACGATTACGGCAGTTCACTCACTCAAAACGAACAAATTAACATTCCGGCAGCCCACGATTTGGGATACACCGGAAACGGAATTGTTATTTGTGTGATGGATGCAGGTTTCAACAATTTGGAACATCCTGCTTTCAGCAATATGAATATTATAGCAACTTATGATTTTGTAAACGATGACGAAAACGTAGATGACCAAGCCGATGAGGGCTCAGGAGACCACGGAACACAAACCCTGAGTTCATTAGGCGGATTTGAGCAAGGGGCAATTATCGGACCGGCCTTTGGGGCAGATTTTATTTTGGCAAAAACCGAAAATACCGACTCCGAAACCCCGGTTGAAGAAGACCATTGGATAGCGGCTATGGAATGGGCAGCGGACAACTATAGTCCCGACATTACTTCTACCTCTTTAGGGTATATTGACTTTGACGACGGCAGTGGGTACTCTCCAAGTGAATTGGACGGAAATACCGCAATAATAACTATTGGAGCAGACATAGCGGCAAGCTACGGAATCCTTGTGATCAACTCTGCCGGAAATTCAGGCGGCGGTACGACAACCATTGGAGCTCCGGCCGACGGAGACAGCGTGCTCGCTGTAGGAGCCGTTGATTCAAACGGAGACAGAGTATATTTTAGTTCAGTTGGTCCTACGGCCGACGGTCGAATTAAGCCTGAAGTCATGGCCATGGGTTCCGGTGTTACGGTAGCCGTTCCCGGTAGCGGAAGCGGTACGACAACAAACTCCGGGACATCTTTCTCTTGCCCTATTACTGCCGGAGGAGCCGGTGTTTTAATGGAAATGGTTCCCGAAGCAACGAATATGCAAATTTTTAATGCGTTGAAAATGAGTGCCGATAATGCCGACAATCCAAACAATGAATATGGTTGGGGAATTATTAATATTATGGCTGCCTATGAATATCTCAGACTTCCTTCAATTTCACATCAAGAATTATCGGATACAGATGACTTTACGGGACCATATACTGTTACTGCAGAAATCACTTCGCTTTCAGATTTAACAGCCGGCTCACAGCTATTATACTATAGAGCGGAGGGCGGAAATTGGACTGCAATCGAAATGACTGAAAACAATACGGATATATTTACCGCTGAAATTCCCGGAACCGGTTCTCCCGAAACTTATCAATACTATATTGAAACAGAAAACCAGTACGAAACAGTTACATTACCTGCCAATGCCCCGACACAATTTTTTGAATTTAGTACCTTGACCGACACTCAAGCTCCCGTCATTGAGCATACACCAATTGCTGAATACTATGTCAATTTATGGGGACAAGCTCAAATAAACTGTACATTATCCGACAATCTGGGTATTGACACTCAAAATAGCTATGTAGAATGGTTTATCAACGAGGAAGCTCAAGAAAATGCACCGATTATTTTTGTTGATAATAATGAATACCAAGCTCCGCTCGGAAATAATATAACAGAAACAGGCGATGAAATTGAATACAAAATTGTTGTCCGGGATAATGCACAAACTCCGAATACTTCAATATTTCCGGCTTCAGGTCTTCAGAGTTTTTTGATTGTTGACATTATCGGCTTTGAACAAAACCAATTCTCGCACAACTGGGAATTTCCTGATTACAGTTGGTTTACAAGCTCACCCGGATCGCAATCAACCAATTTTTCAGCCCAATCTGCCGATATTAATGACAGCGAATCATCAACCATGACAATAAGTTTTCAGACCGAAGAAACCGGAAATATTTCTTTCGACAAAAAAGTATCCGGCGAAGAAAATTGGGACTATTTACGTTTCTTTATTAATAATGAACAGGCCGATGAGTGGTCAGGAGAATGGCCTTGGGCTCAGGAAACCTATACGATAATCCCCGGAAACTACACCATCAGTTGGGTTTATGACAAGGACGGGAGTATCTCAAACGGCAGTGATTGTGCATGGATTGATAATATTACGCTTCCCGAACAAACTATTAGTCTGGAAAATAAACGTATTCATGAAAACTCATTTTCTCTGTATCCCAACCCTGTTACCGAAAAACTTCATATTGTAACTCCGGAGGATGCGCAAAACATGAAAATTGAAATTTTTAACATCAGTGGAAAAAAGGTCTTTGAAAACGATAAGGTTACAAATACGGTTGATGTCTCAAATTTCTACAGAGGATTTTACATTATTAAACTCAGCTCAGAAAATGAGATTCAAACACAAAAATTTGTTATTCAATAAGTTCATTCAACGGTATTAATCTTTACAAGCCACTGATAATCAGTGGCTTTTTTTTTTATCCAAATTTCAAAATACATTGAGTAAATTATAAAGCAGGTGGTTACATTTTTTTTTTGTAATATTGCTGTTGAATTAATGAAACAAACTCCGTTTCTTATTCGTATAAACATATCATCAGGTTTTTTTTATCTTCTAAAACCTTGGGGACAGTAAATAAATAAATCATAACATCATGAGAAAACTTCTATTTTTAGTATTTTTGGCAATAACATTTAATATCTCGGCTCAAGTGCCGGCTAACTATTATGACGGCATATCCGGAACAGGCTATACACTTAAAACAAATTTGTATAACCTTATTAACGGGCATACTGAGAGAACATACGATCAACTATGGACCGATATGCAATCCACCGACAACGACGGCGTTTTTGAAAATGACAATACCGTTTTAGATATGTATTCTGAAAACCCCACCGGAGCTGATCCCTACAATTATACTTGGGTATCTGACCAATGCGGAACATACTCCGGCGAAGGCAGTTGCTACAATCGTGAGCACAGCTTTCCGAAATCATGGTTTGATGATGCTACGCCGATGTATACTGATTTATTCCACTTGTACCCAACAGACGGGTATGTAAACGGGCAGAGAAGCAATTTACCTTTCGGAGAAAATGACGGAGAAGATTATCTTTCAAACAACGGCTCTAAAAAAGGAACTTGTACATACCCCGGCTATACAGGAACAGTCTTTGAGCCAATCGACGAATTTAAAGGCGACTTTGCACGTTCATATTTTTATATGGCTACCAGATATGAAAATGTAATCAGTGGGTGGATCGGCTCCGATATGCTCGACGGAAGTTCAGACCAATGTTTTACTACATGGGCTGTAAATATGCTTGTAGAATGGCATACAAATGACCCGGTTTCTACAAAAGAACTAAACAGAAACGATGCGGTGTATGATATTCAAGGAAATGCCAACCCCTATATTGACCACCCGGAGTGGGTTGATGAAATTTGGGGAACACCGACAATAAACCCCCAACCCGACAACTACCCCACTTCATTTACAGCAACGGCAAACGGCACATCACAAATTGACCTAAGCTGGACGGATGCCACAGGAACAAACTTACCTGACTACTACCTCATAAAAGCCAATGAAACAGGAACTTTCTCAGACCCTGTTGATGCAACAGACCCGGCTGCTGACAGTAACTTATCCGACGGATCAGCTCTCGTAAAAGCATCACACGGCTCAGGCGGAACATACAGTTTTACCGGACTTTCCGGCTCTACAACTTACTATTTCAAAATATGGTCTTATACCAACTCCGGTGCTAACATTGATTTTAAAACTGACGGCACACCGCCTACGGATAATGCTACTACTAATGCTCCTCCTGAAAATATAAACTCTGAAGATTTTGCAAATTGTGCATCTTCAACTTGGACTGCTGAAAGTGTAGCAAGCGATGCAGACTGGGAATGCGATGCAATAAATTATTACAGCATAATAAATGCATACGGAAGTAGTGCTGCCGCAGATGATTATTTAATTTCTCCGCAAATTAATTTGGATAATTACACCGGAGAAATTATTTCATTTGAAAGCTGGACACAATACGCTGATACCCAAACCCCCACATTAGAATTACTTTATTCTGTTGACTATTCCGGAAATGCCTCTGTGGCTACATGGAATTCTCTGACAGCAACTTTTTCTGCTGAAGATTCTCAGGTATGGACATCGTCAGGAAATGTTGATATATCAACCATTAACGGTTCATCGGTTTACTTTGCTTTTCATTATCAAAGTTCAGGTACAGGAAACGGCACTTCAACTTCTTGGAGGATTGATAATATTTCAATTACAGGATACTCTGCCGGAGCAACTCTCTCAGCATCTCCAACAAGCCTGACCGGCTTCTCATACATTGAAGGCAGCGGACCGTCCTCGGAACAAACAGTTGTTCTTTCCGGGAGTGATTTGGACGGAACAGATGTAACGGCATCGGCTCCTGCATCCGGAAATTATGAAATCTCAAAAACATCAGGAACAGGTTTTACTACCGGCAACTTGACTTATACAGCTTACGACGGCTCAAATCAAACAATATATGTAAGATTAGCTGCCGGTCTTTCAACCGGAACATACAATGCCCAAGATATAACAATCAGTGGCGGCGGTGCATCAAGTATTACGGTTTCAAACAGCGGAGAAGTTACTTCTGCTCCTGATCCCGAACCCGACAACTACCCCACTTCATTTACAGCAACAGCAAACGGCTCATCAGAAATTGACCTAAGCTGGACGGATGCCACAGGTACAAACCTACCTGACTACTATCTCATAAAAGCCAATGAAACAGGAACTTTCTCAGAGCCTGTTGACGGAACCGACCCAAGTCAAGATACAGACCTGTCAGACGGCTCGGCTATAGTAAAAGTTGCTCACGGTTCAAAAGGAACACATTCCTTTACAGGACTTACCGGCTCTACAGATTATTATTTTAAAATTTGGTCATACTCTAATTCAGGAACATCTATTGACTTTAAAACTGACGGTACACCACCTGTGGGGAATGCGACTACGGATGCTGCAAGCGGAAGCGGCTGTGCTTCAGACTTAATTATTTCGGAATATATTGAAGGAAGTTCTAACAACAAGTATATCGAAATATACAATGGTACAGGCAGTAGCATAGACTTATCAAACTACGAAGTAAGATTGTACAGTAACGGAGAAACTATCCCAAGCAACACTCAAGCCTTAACCGGCACCTTAACTGACGGAGCAGTTTTTACAATCGGCCATTCATCAGGGACAATTTACACGCCCGATATAACATCTGCCGTTTGTTTTTTTAATGGTGATGACGCTTTAGAATTGTACAACACAGTTACAGGACAGGCGGTAGATATTTTTGGTTGTATTGGAGAAGATCCGGGAAGTTCATGGACAAGTACAAGTAATTCAACCGGAGAACAAACATTAGTAAGAAATGCAGATGTTACCACAGGTATAACGACCAATCCTATATCCGGTTTCCCAAGCTTGGAAAATGAATGGACACAATATGCGCAAGATGAAAACAGCTACATGGGAAGCCATACCATGGATTGCGGAAGTGCCACCGATACCGATTCGGAAGTAACCGTCGGTGCCGGTGCCGAACCCGCCACAATAGCCTCAACCATAGATACCAACGGCGAAGAAATCATGGTTTTTGACTTTACATTCACCGATGCAGGTACAGCTGACGGATTGGCTACCATTATTGATGACATTCAAATTACTCAAGGAAATACGAATGCTGTAGCCGATTGGACTAATGCAATAGCAGGAGCATACTTAAGCGGAACCGACTTAGCAACCGACTTATCAGGTACTGTAAACGCTTCAAATATTACTTTTGCAAGCAATGATATGATTTCAATTGCTGACGCAGGAAATGAAACTTACACATTGAAAATTTATCTGAATACAGATTTATCAAACATTACAGATAATGACAATTTAGAATTTGCACTAAGTTATTCCGACATCACTTGCGATGCAGCAGGCTCTTCATTTGGCTCCGGTGCTCCCGAAAGCGGCGATGCCAATGTGGCTGTTGATATTACTGCCGCACAATTACTTTTTGTAGAACAACCAACAAATACTTATGTCGATCAGACCATGTCGCCTGACCCTACGATAAGGGCTTGCGATATAAACGGTAATATTGATATCGACTATTCTGCAGCAATAGCTGTTTCATCAAGCGGTACAATGACAGGCGAGCCGGTATCGGGAACTTGGTTAAACGGTACGGCAACATTCAGCAACTTGATACATACTGACGCAGGAACAGGCTTGACACTTACTGCTTCCGACGGTAATTTAACAGATGTTTCAAGCGCCGGTTTTAATATCTCAGAAGTTCCGGTAAGTATATATTCCGGAAGCTATGAGGACGGAGACGAAACTTGGACTATATACAATGCCGGAGGAACACAGGACTGGGTACGTTCTGATGACGGAGGGACATATAGTCCCGGAGATCCGGGACATGACGGCACAAAATATATGTGGTTTTATGGTTGGGATGAAAATGCCGATGACTGGATAATTTCACCGGCTTATGACTTTTCTGCTCATGCAAATATCACTATGAGTTTTTGGTCATGGATGAAAAATACGGGACCAAATATTACAATGAAAATATCTACTGATTATGACGGAAATACGGCCAATGTATCAACTTCTACATGGACAGATTTATCTCCGACATTAGCATCAACTGAACAGGATTGGACATATTCCGGAGATATTGATTTAAGCACTTATGATGGTGAACCCAATATTTATATTGCTTTTTATTACACAGGTACTGATGTAGACAGAAACTGGGCTATTGATGACTACAACATTATGGGAACAATTTCATCTAATACTGATGAAACGTCTGTGGCACTTGCACCAAATACCCAAGAACCGACGGCAACTATTTCTTCGTTAAATGACACGCAGGTTGAAGCTCAAGATGTTTTCAAATTCAAAATATACGATGACGGAGCTACTGACGGTCTTCAAACCAATGTAACACAAGTCGTAATTAAAAATGCAAACCCGGGAAACGGAGCAGTATGGACTGATGTGCTGCAAGGAAGCAGACTGTATAATGAAACTGCTGCATCTTATGTTACTACCGGAACGCCGGTTATTACCGATAATGATATTACCATACCAATTACGGCAGGAAATCTCACCGTTGCTGATGGCGGAACTGTAGAATTAACACTTTCAGTTTATTTAAACACAACAAATATTACTGATGGAGAAAAATTACAATTTTTTATAGATGCTGATAACCATGGCTTTACTGCTGTTGCTTCAGAATCAAGCTTTGCTTCTGCATTTGTATCGGATATTATTTCAGAAGAATTCACATTGGATGTTGCAGCAACAGAACTCCGTTTTGCCGCTTCCGAACCACCGGCATCAGGCGTTGTTAATCAAAACATTACAGCAACAGCCAATGCCGTGGATGTCAACGGAAACCTTGATTCAGACGCCACCAACAGTGTTACCCTCAGCAAAACATCAGGAGCAGGCAATATGACTCCGGACAATGATATACAGAGCTTGGTCAGTGGAACCTATTCTTGGAGCATTCAATTTGACAGCTCCGATGATTATACTATATCCGCCCTAACAACCGGCTTAAGTAACAATTCAGTAACTTCCGGAATCATAAGTATTTCTAACATATTTGCTTATCAAGGATTTCAAAATCCGGATTTACCGAAAGATAATTGGAATTATACGTTACCGGCAGGCGATTCGTATGAATCAAATGATGCAAATGCTAACCTGACACCAATCGACAACTGGTCATTACATATGAATGGTGGTGATGAACTTAGGATGGATGAAATTAATATTTCGAATTATACGAATGTAAAATTTTCATTCATTTTTGCAGCTGATGGAGCAAATTCAGGTCATGATATAAATCTACAAGTATCTTATAACGGAGGTACAAATTGGGAATCTGAAGTTTTGGTTGCCGGAGGATATAGTGGTGCAACTTACGATTTCGGTGCAACCAATACGAATAATCCTTACCACCCCCAAAATCCGTTTATTTTAAATATTGATGATATTCAGACTTCTTTTAGAGCAAAGCTTAATACAGGAAATACCTATTATATTGACGAAGTACAGCTTGAAGGAACTTTAAAACCATTAACCATTGTTACACTCAACCACATGGGAGTGGATGAAAACTCGGCCATCATAAACTCTGAAATCGAAAATGACGGCGGACAAACAATCACAGAACGCGGAATAATTTATTGTGAAGACCCGGCACCGGCTACATTTGAAATCGGAGAAACCGGTGTTACAAAAATTGCTGAAGGAAATTCAGCCATAGGATATTACACCGTAAATATAAGCGGTTTGACTTTAGGTACAACCTATCATACACGAGCTTATGTTATTACAAATACCGAAACAACCTACGGCAGTGCAATCTCTTTTACAACTTGTGACGGTACCGAAGACTGTCTAAACAATACCGATCTCCTAATTAGTGAATACATAGAATCATCAGGAGGTGGAACAAATAATGCTATGGAGCTGTATAACGGAACCGGAAGCGATGTAAATCTGAAATACTACACCCTTCGCTTTGATAACGGAAGCTCCGGTTGGAATATTTATGACCCGGCTCATCATTTTGATTTAGAAGATTATGTATTACCGAACGGAAATACATATGTTTTGGCATACAGTACAGCAACTGCTCCGGAATTAGATTTAATTGCGAACGGCGGACAAGCAAATATTCATATTAATTTGGCCATCGGGGGAGATGAGCAAATTCAATTACTCAAAAATGATACACCAATCGACCACGTTGGTTGGGAAGCAAACTTTGGCGAAGCGACTACTTTCGCCAGAAGGCCGGATATTACAAGTCCGCTTTTGAGAACTGATCTCGGAGATCCCTCAGACAAAAGTTGTGATCCGAACACAAACGGAGAATGGATAGTTTATCCGGATAATTACTACGATGATATAGGAAACTACAGAGATCCGTTTACCTGGACAGGCACGACATCAAGCGATTGGTTTAATACAAACAACTGGAATCTTGTCCGAACTCCCTCCTACTCTTCTTCAGTGATTGTAGGGGCAGCGGCAACAAATATGCCTATCATAGATGACCCCTTATCAAACGGAGATGAAGCCGGCGTTTATGACCTAACCATTGAATCGGGAGCTGATGTATCCATAGCAACTTCAGGAAAAATGACTATTCAAAATCAAGTAACATTGAGTTCAGCTGATCAGTTTACCATAAAATCTGATGACATAGGCACAGGCTCCCTGATTTTGAAAGGCTCCGGTTTTGAAGCCACGGTTGAACGTTACGTCCAAGCAAACCAATGGCATTATATGTGTTCTCCGTTGACCCAAATACCCGTGAGTACATACACGGTAGGAGGAAATACAAACTTATTTTCCTACAATGAAGCCAATGCAGATTACTGGAATACAACAACGGTATACGGGACTACCGGCTGGACTTCGGAAGCAGGCAACACCTATTTACCCACAAACAAAGGTTACTTATTCAACAGATATACATTACCTGCTACAACTCTTACTCAATCCGGCGGAATTCTTCAAACATCTGACAAAACATACACCATAGCGTATAATGTCAGCGGAACCGGTGCTGTAAATCAGGATGGTGTTACTCAAGATTGGACGTATTTCGACGGATGGAATTTAGTAGGTAACCCATTCACATCAGCCATTGACTGGGATGCGGTTACAAAAACAGATGTTGAAGCCGGTATGTATTGTTATGATGATGTGCAAGGCAAATATCAATACTATATTAGTGGCGGCGGAGATTCTCCTTGGGATATAGGTTTAACAGTGAACAATGCTTCATCAATTATACCGGGCGGACAAGGATTTATGGTTAAAGCCAATTCAGGAGGCGGAACTCTTACCATTCCCGAAGCGGCAAGAGTACATAGTTCGCAGGCATTTTGGAAAAATGAAAAAACTGCTCCGAATATTATTCGTTTAGAAATTGAAAAAGACGGATATACAGATGAAACACTTATTCGTACTCTGCCTGATGAATCCGGCGTTACCGATGCTCACGACGGCAATTATGACGCATATAAAATGTTCTCATGGGATAATACCAAACCGCAACTGTACTCAAGAACAGCAGACGGCAGCAGTATTTTCGCAATCAATTCTTTAACTGAAATTTCAGGACACAGAATAGTGCCGTTAAGCTTATACATAGGCGAAACAGGAGATTATCAAATAAACCTTACAGAAAACAATTTTGAAAATATGCACCTGTGGATTGAAGACTTGCATACAGAAACTAATATCAACTTACTGAATCAGAACTCATTCACATTCAGTCAGGCAGCAGAAGACAACAGTAATCGTTTCTTATTGCATTTCGGTAAAAACACACGGCCGGCTCTGTTGTCTTCTTTGCAGGATTATGAAACCGCAGTTGATGAAAAATTTAAGCTGATAATTCCGAATTATATTTTCTATGACAATGATTTTGAAGACGAGTTGTCTTATACTGCATTTTTATCAGACGGAAACGCATGGCCCGATTGGCTAACATTTAACGCCAATATTTTGACTTTCAGCGGCATTCCTCAAGAAGTCGGAGAATACAATATTGTCGTCAGAGCTACGGATACTTTTGGCGAATTTGTTGAAGACAAATTTATCCTTACCGTAAAAGCAGCGACAGGTATAAATACTATGCCAAACCCAAATATCCGGGTATTTCCAAATCCAACAACAGGAATTATTTTCATTAATCTTGGTGTGGCAAACCGGGCATTGATACAAATTTCAGGAATTTCGGGAAAAATATTAAAGCAATTTAATGCCTCCGGAAAAACAATTGAAACAGATATCAGTCAATTGGCTGAAGGGGTTTATTTCATCGAAATTACGACTGAAACAAGAACAGTCAAAAAGAAGATTATTCTGAAATAATCTTTAATATTTATTAAAAAAAGAAACAGCGGTACAATTTGTGTCGCTGTTTTTTTATACATTTGAAAAAAACAAATCATGAGCAAATTTGACAGTGTTGCCAAAAATTGGGATGCCGAACAAAAGAAAACTAACGAAGCCCGAAAAATTTTCAAGCACATCCGCAAGCAAATTAAACTTAATAAAAAAATGACCGTTGCAGATATCGGTTCCGGAACAGGTCTGCTGACAATGCAATTAGTACCTTTTGTAAAATCAATTCACGGATACGACAACTCCAAAGGTATGCTTACTGAATTGGATAAAAAAATTGAACATCAAAAATGTAAATCATGCAAGACTATTTTATTTGATGCCGACATCAACGAATTACCTGCAAACAAATATGATTTGATTGTATCGAGCATGACTTTTCATCATATCACCGACATAGATACTTTTGCAGAAAAGATGTACAAGTCAATAAAAGCAGGAGGACAATTTGCAATTGGAGATATAGAAACCGAAGACGGTAGTTTTCATTCTAATAATTCAGAAGTAAAACATTTTGGTTTTGAACCTGAAAAGTTTAAAACTCACTTTTCAAAAGCCGGTTTTTCTGACATTACTACTGAACGTCTGTTTACAGTTGAACAAAACGAAA
Organism: Bacteroidota bacterium; assembly: GCA_034659855.1. Lineage (GTDB taxonomy): Bacteria > Bacteroidota > Bacteroidia > Bacteroidales > JAADGE01 > JAYEIA01. The sequence goes on along the minus strand of JAYEIA010000231.1, from coordinate 14,800 downwards.
AAAAGTATTTTATTTTCCTTACTTCAGGACGAAAAAAATAAAACCCGACAAAATACTGCCGGGTTCAATATAATTTTCACCCTAAATTTACATCAAGAAACTCAATAAAATACCCGCCGCAACGGCCGAGCCGATTACACCGGAAACATTCGGTGCCATGGCGTGCATGAGTAAATGATTGGTTGGGTCTTCTTTTAATCCCTCGACCTGTACCACACGGGCACTGTCGGGGACAGCAGAAACTCCCGAAGCTCCTATCATTGGGTTTATCGGATTATCGTCGCTCGAAAACCAATTCATAATTTTGGCAAATATGACTCCGCCGGCGGTAGCAACCATAAATGAAACAGCACCCAATACAAAAATCATTATCGAATCGGTCGTTAAAAATACATCGGCCTGGGTTGAAGCACCCACGGTTATACCCAACAATATGGTAATGATATCTATCAGAGAGGTACGTGCAGTTTCGGCCAAGCGACCGGTTACTCCACTTTCTTTAAGCAAATTCCCAAAAAACAGCATGCCCAAAAGCGGCAAAGAAGTTGGCGATATAAATGCCGTCAATAACAGCCCGATAATCGGGAATATAATTTTCTCAATTTTTGAAACCGAACGCGGCGGTTTCATTTTTATTCGGCGTTCTTTTTTACTGGTCAGCAATTTGATAATCGGCGGTTGAATAACCGGTACTAAGGCCATATAAGAATATGCCGCTATGGCAATGGGGCCGATTAGATTTTTAACGGTTTCGCCGTTGGCCATGACATTCATACCGTTGGCCAATTTTGAAGAAATAAAAATGGCCGTGGGTCCGTCGGCTCCCCCGATAATACCAATAGCACCGGCTTCAGGCGGAGCAAAACCAAGGTATAAGGCCCCCAAAAAGGTGGCAAAAATACCAATTTGTGCTGCGGCTCCCAAAAGCATTAAGCGCGGATTAGACATTAAGGAAGAAAAATCGGTCATGGCTCCGATACCCAGAAATATTAGCGGTGGATACCACCCCTGAACAACGCCTTGATACAAATAGTTCATCACACTACCCGGCTCATAAACACCAAGTTGCAAATTAAAATCGGCGACCTGAAACATGGGTATATTTCCAATCATAATTCCGACTCCTATAGGTATCAGTAACAAGGGTTCATAATCGTACTTTATGGCCAGAAACACAAAAAACAATCCGGCCAATATCATGATGAGGTGCCCCCATGAGATATTGGCAAAACCGGAAAATTCATAAAAATTAAGCAAGCCAAATATTCCGCCGCTGTAATGTTTATAGGCATATCCGTCGGACAAGTGAAGTACTCCGGAGGTCAATTCACCGGAGCGTTCTCCCAATTCCAACTGTTCAGTCACGGTCTTATAACCGTTTGATAAATCATTGGGATCATCTTTTTTATACAAATGAATCGCTTCCTTGGTATTGAAGGTCAAATAGACAGTATTTTCAATGAGTTTCCAGTGGCCGGTATAGCGTTGCTTAGCAGAATCCATCACAAAGCTGAGGTTTTCATCAAAGAGAAACGACTTAAAACGTTCGACCTCTTTATCGTTCTCATTGGAAATCGTATATCCTCCGGATTTACAAACCCATTTACCGGAAGTAATTTGTTCTTTTACAGATTTTTCCTGTTGTCCTTTTCCCGGTTCTTTACTCTGAATAAACAAACTGCTGATTGCCCAAAGTAGTGCAAAAACCGCTGCTAATGTTAATAGTTTTTTCATTGCTGAATTATTATAATCTCAGTTCAAATTTTAATCGTTTTCAAATCATTGACGGACTCAAGAATTGATATCGGCACAAAAGTAAACATCAAAACCATTGAGTATACTGAAGAACCATGCTCTACTCCATTTCAATAAGCAATTCATTCTGCATAACATTTTGTCCTTCTTTAACTTTGATTGATTTGACTTTTCCTGACTTCTCGGCTTGAATATTATTTTCCATTTTCATGGCCTCCATTATCAACAAGGTATCTCCGGCTTTAACCTCATCGCCTTCGTTCACCTCAATTTTTATAATTACTCCGGGCAGTGGTGCATTCAGAACAGAAACTTTTGGCTTTGCTTTCTTAATTTCGGCATCATCCGGATTGACACTCACCTTGGAGCGTACTAATTTCGGCGTTTTAGTTTTTTGGACTTCGGCATCTATTTTTACTTTATATTCCGTGCCGTTCACCTCCATATATGCAATGTCCTCTTCAATTTTCTTTATTTCGGTATGATAAGCGGTACCTCTTATGGTAAATTTAAATTTTTTCATCAGGGCTGTATTTTTATAATTTTTTCTGTTATCTGTTTATTATCCGAATTTTCGCTTGGTTACTGTATTATTCAATCCGTAAATTTTTGAGCTCCATGGAGAATAGGTTTTAGAAACCTTCTTAATTGTCATTTTGGTACTTTCAATATCATGAGCTGCATTAAAGTTCATATATAAAGCCATTCCGATTGCTACCGAAACCTCGGCAGGAATATAGGTTTCACAATCTTCGCATTCCTCACCTTTTTGACGCATCCTTTTACGAAAATTCATATTCAGTAACTTAGGAATACTTTGAAATATTAGATATAATAATACCAAGGCTGAGAATACGATAACATATCCAACTATAGCAATTGTAATATTTAATGAATCCATTTGATTTTAATATTTAGATTTATATTGAGCCGGGAGGGCCTGTTGTATGTTGATATTGATAATCATTTTAAAAATAATCACTTATCAATTCTCCCTGACAAATTCTGTGAGGAAATAAGTAAAATACGTCATTAGCTCCTCACTACAACGGCATATTGGAGTGTTTCTTCGGCGGATTTGTCAGCTGTTTTGTTGCTAAAGTTTTTAAGGCTCTGATTATTCTGAAACGCGTATTTCTCGGTTCAATGATATCATCAATAAAACCGTGTTGTGCAGCCGCATAAGGGTTCAATAATTTCTCGTTATACTCCTCTTCTTTCTCTTTCATAAATTTTTCTCTCTCCTGCTCAGACTCAATGCCGCGCAATTGGCGTCCGTGCAATATCTCAACAGCACCGGCTGCCCCCATTACGGCAATTTCGGCAGAGGGCCATGCATAGTTAAAATCACCTCGCAATTGTTTGCTGCTCATAACATCGTGAGCACCTCCATATGATTTGCGCAAGGTAATGGTTACTTTTGGTACCGTAGCCTCACCGTAGGCAAACAGAAGTTTGGCCCCGTGAATAATAATACCGGCCTCTTCTTGACTGCTTCCCGGAAGAAAACCCGGAACATCAACCAATGTCAATATCGGGACATTATACGCATCGCACATTCTTACAAAACGGGCGGCTTTTTTAGAGGCTTTAATATCCAAAACACCGGCAAGAAAATTCGGCTGATTGGCTACAATACCGCAGGGTCGTCCGTCGAACTTTGCAAATCCCACTACAATATTTTTAGCATAATGCCGGTGAAACTCCAAAAATTCTTCATCATCAACAATGGTGTAAATAATATCTTTAACATTATAGGGTGAATTCCTGTCCGTCGGAATTATCGTATTCAATTCATCATCTAAACGATCGATGGGATCTTCAGATTCGGTTTGTATAGGATCTTCCAAATTATTTTGCGGCAGATATTCCAAAGTTTTCCTAATCAGCTGAATCCCTTCTTTTTCGTCCTCCGCTCTGAAATGTGCCACTCCGGACTTTGTGGCATGCAATGTTGCACCGCCCAAGTCCTCGGTTGTTATCTGCTCACCGGTAACCTTTTGTGTAACCTTTGGTCCGGTAACAAACATATGGCTGGTTTTATCACTCATAATTACAACATCCGTAAGAGCCGGGGAATAAACGGCACCTCCGGCACAAGGCCCAAATACGGCAGAAATTTGAGGAATGACGCCGGAGGCCAGTATATTACGCTGAAAAATCTCGGCATAACCTGATAAACTCATGACGCCTTCTTGAATTCTTGCCCCTCCGCTGTCGTTAATTCCGACTATGGGAGCACCAACTTTCATGGCCTGATCCATAACCTTACAAATTTTATTGGCATAGGTTTCGGACAATGATCCGCCGAATACAGTAAAGTCCTGAGCAAAGATGTAAACCACCCGGCCGTCAATGGTACCGTGCCCGGTAACTACACCATCGCCGAGATATTGTTGTTTCTCCATGCCAAAATCGTGGCTTCTGTGGGTAACAAACATGTCAAATTCCTCAAAGCTTCCTTCGTCCAGAACCATTTCAATGCGTTCTCGGGCAGTATATTTGCCTCTTTTATGTTGTTTTTCAATGCGTTTCTCTCCTCCGCCTGAATGAGCTTTTGAGCGCCTGTCAATCAATTCCTGAATTTGATTCTCTCTTAGCATATGATTTAATTATGATGGTTTTATAGTATTCTGAATCTAACAAATTATTTACTGCACAATTCGGTTAATACACCTAAAGTACTTTTGGGATGCAAAAATCCAATATCCAAACCCTCGGCCCCTTGGCGTGAAGACTTATCAATCAGCCGTATCCCTTTGCTTTCGGCATGGGCCAGTGCCTTATCGGTATCATCTACGGCATAGGCAATATGGTGCAGGCCGGGACCTCGTTTTTCAATAAATTTGGCAATAGGACTATCGTCGGCTGTTGGTTCAAGTAATTCGATTTTAACCTCACCAACTTTAAAGAATGCTGTCTTTACTTTCTGGTCTTCAACCACTTCAGTAGCATAACATTCCAAACCCAATACGTCCTCGTAAAATGATTTCGAGTCCTCAATGCTTTTTACGGCTATTCCGATATGTTCAATTTGTTTTGTGTTCATGGTATTCGTTTAATAGCAAAGGTAGTAAAAACTCATGATTTATTAACACGGCAAAGGTAGATTTTATAAAAAAACAGAGATATGATTAATATCATAAAGTGATGTATTCTTAAGCATGTCAGCTGTTAATAAACAGGTAAATATCGATTGACTTAAAAATATTAGTCAAGTCTCCATTTAAAAAATAGTATCATCAAACGGTAAAAAAATGGGTCTAAAGCACTCTTTTTTAAAATATAAAAATTTTAAAAAAGGAATCAGTCGAATAATTATATAACTTTACCCCAAAATATATACCATGAAAATAACAATACTTGATAATGCTACACTCGGAGCTGATATTTCCACGGAACAAATAAAAGTATTCGGAGAAATTGAATACTTTGACGTTACAAAACCCGAAGAAACCAAGGGCAGAATTGCAAACTCGGAAATTGTAATTACCAATAAAGTAGTTATAGGAGAAAACGAATTAAACGCAGCAAAATCACTAAAATTAATCTGTGTTGCGGCCACCGGAACAAATAATATTGATTTTGAAGCCGCCGCAAAACATCATGTTGCCGTTACCAACGTCAAAGGCTACTCTACAGAATCCGTAGCCCAAACGGTTATTTCTTATATGCTCATTTTTAGCAGCAGCACCCGGAAATTTTCCGATTTTTCTCTCTCGGGAAAATGGCAAAAGTCCCCTATTTTTACCAACTTGGATTTTCCGTTTTTTGAACTCAAAGGAAAAACACTCGGAATCATCGGTTACGGAAGTATAGCCAAGCGGGTTGAAGAATTGGCCCAAGCTTTCGGCATGAAAATATTAATCGCAGAAAGTTTGCAAAAAAAAGAAAAACTCCAAAACAGAACAGCACTTCCGGAACTTTTGAAAAGCTCTGATTTTGTATCCGTTCATACCCCCTTAACTCCGAAGACCAAAAACTTGATTAGCCGGGAAGAATTGCAAATGATGAAACCGACAGCTTTTATTATAAATACGGCGCGCGGGGGAATTATCAATGAATCCGACTTACGAAAAGCACTTGATAATAAATCAATTGCCGGGGCCGGTGTAGATGTACTTTCGGAAGAACCGCCTCAAAACGGCAACCCGCTCCTCGTTGCCCGGAATATTATTCTTACGCCGCATATTGCTTGGACTTCCGGAGAAAGCCGAGCCCGTCTGATTCAAGGCATTACAAACAACATTCAAACCTATGTTGACGGTAATATAGCATCAATTGATTTGTGTAAAAAATAGAAGCATAAGTTTCTCCGAAATATAAGTTACTATTTCCTATTACCTATTTCCGCAAGTCAGGGTGTTAATTATTTAATCACAGATATTTGAAATGCCAATTTATCAATAATTGAAGCATATCCGACAACAATCCTTTCTTCGGGTGTTTGCTTTCCGTGAAAAATAAGTTTTCTTTGAGAAAGATGAGTGCTAAACTTCATTATTTAAAAATTATTGGTGCAATACAGGAAAAATGGGCGTTTTCCATATTTTGAGATTTATTCTTGAAACGTACAATTATTCTACCAAAATATTTTTCGTATTCCGCTAATGTTTTAACTCCGAGCTTAAAATAACGCCCCACTGAACAATTTTCAAATCACCGACAATTATTGATGAATACGGCGTAATTTCTCCCTGTACTTGTACGAAAGAATCAGTCCGGCAATTCCGAAAAGTGCCATAACAAAGGAAATAATCTCTGCTTGAGTAATATCGGCTCCCATTATCTTATATGGAATATTTACTCTAATTTTTTCAATAAAAAATCGCTCGAAGCCTGCAAAAATCAAATACAGACTGAATAACATTCCCGGTATCTGTATTCGTTTTCTCAAAAACCATAGAATCCCAAATACAACCAGCATCATGGTTGTTTCATACATGGGGGTTGGGAAAACCGGTACCGATAAATGCATACAATACTCTCCCGTACAACCCGGTATTGGAACACCTTCTTTCAGAATATTATGCGGATAGTCGAAAGACCAAGTCCAATCCGGCAGCCAAGCCAACCACTCAGGCTGAGGTGCAGGGTTTTCAATTCCCCAGCATCCGTCACCGGACACTTGGCATCCTATCCGACCTAATGCATATGAAAGCGACATCACAACAGCACCAACATCAAGTAAATGCACGCCACTGATATTATATTTTCTTAGATAGACAAAAACCGCAATACCTCCGACAATCAGACCGCCGAAAAAGGTCAATCCGCTGAATGAAATTAAGCTCTCCCACGGATGAGCCAAAAATTCTTCATAATATTCCAAATTATGAAATATTTTTGCTCCGAGCAAGCCGAATATCCCGGCTACAACAAGAATATTTCCGGCTAACTCGTAGGGGTGTAATATTTTTTCAACTTTTTTGGGAACGTCTAACTTTTGTTTGTTCTTTTCTCGGTATGTATAGATACCAAAAACAAGAGCGAGAATAATACCCCCCCACCAACTGCCGTCTCCGGACAATATAAACGCTTGCGGATTATCAACAAATGCGCCGTATTCAAGAATTGCATACAGCAACTTGAAACCAATGATGAAACCTACCGCAGCAGAAACTATTATATCTTTTAATTTGGCACCTTCTCCTACAGTTTCCGTATATTTATAAGGCTTAAATATTTTTTCGGCCTCTTTTCTTTTAAATTCCTTTATCAAAATCCAAACGCCGCCCAAAAACGCCAAAGCCACAAATAAGCCATAGGATTGAATAGGCAACGGGATGTCCCAGCCAAATACTCTTTTAAAAAACTCTGTTAAATTCGGATACATTTGTTAATTTTTAATTTTTGTGATTTGTTATTTTATTTTTTTTTGCAACAAGCCATCCGACATCAAACCATGTGATTCCGGTAATCACCTGTTACAACAAAGCAAAGGATAAGACCTGAACCTTATACCCCATGGTTAATAATTTTATTGGAAACCTGTTTTGAGTTCAGTTTTAAAAATTATAAAGTTAAAAGTTAATAAAGTTAAAGTGCTAAAAATATGAGTTTTAAGTTAATTGTAAAATAATTTATAAAACTCCGATAATCAAGCACATAACTTGTTTTGCTAAAATAAACCATACTTTTTAGACCGGACTCTGTTTTAAATTCCAAGTTTTTGCTTCAATTCATCGACTTTCTTTTGCTCAGCCTCTTTATCTTTACTAAAGTTATTTTCTACAACGTCGTCCATCAGCTTTCTGAAAGCGGCAGTCAAAGACCCGTCATTTTCCGGAGAAAAATCAAAGGTGAGCAAAGCCTTTATTGCTTCAATAAACTCGGTCTCGTAGGTTGAAAAATTTCTGCTCAAATAGAGTAATTCAGACCCCACCCGCAGATTAAATTCCTCGTTTATCATACAATCATCCGGCTCGCCGGCCACAGAAACCATTTCCTGCAATTCCATATTTACACTTTGATTGACATCAATAGCCTTAGAAAGTTGCTCAAGAGCTGCAATTTCTGCATTATCAACGGTTCCGTCGCTTGATACAGCCAAAGCAGCGGGTGCATTACTCAAAAAAGTAAACAGCTGTGCGTTAGACATACTAAACGCTCTTTCAGAGACATAACCCTGAACATTTTTTCTCATTTCTTTAAAAACTGTGCGAATAAATACCTTGTCTTCGTTCTTTAAATCTTGAAATGCCATATTTTGGAATTTTAGTTTTGATATTAATTTTGCGCAATATACAAAATTAAAAAAACTATTTAAATCAAACATCAGATTTTATCTGAAATTCTCAATTTCCTATACTTTAAACGGTTAATAATTCGACTTTTACAAAGAGTGTATTTGTTAAATAGCAAAGTATTAAATCATTATATCATTAAACCATTAAATCATTATACCATTAAATCATTATATCATTAAACCATTATATCATTATATTGCCGCTTACATTATTCAAGTCTGAGATGCCTGATAATTCCACCGTCTGAATTGTATTTATAAGGTGCTTGTCAAAAGGATATTCAACTTTTATGTAGTTGTCTGTATATCCGAACATCAGCCCTTTATACTTTGCTGCCTCGAATAAGACCTTGCGCTGAGAGCCAATATGTTTTTTATAAAATTGACGTAATTTTTTATCTGATAAACGGTGAAGTCGGTCACTGCGTTCCTTAATAATTTTTGAATGGACTTTGTGCTTTGAGTTTGAAGCTACCGTTCCTTGACGATCGGAATAAGAAAAAACATGCAAAAAGGATAAGTCTGTTGCTTCTAAAAAATTATATGTTTCTTGAAAATGCTCCTCCGTCTCCCCGGGAAATCCTACAATGACATCAATACCTATAAAAGCATCGGGAATTTTAGATTTTATATACTCTATACGACGGCTGAAGAGCTCGGGAGTATAGGCTCGTTTCATTTGTTTTAAAACCTCTGCACTACCCGACTGTAAAGGGATATGGAAATGCGGAAGAAAAATTTTTGATTCTGAAACCAAATCAATTATTTGGGAGGTCAGTAAATTGGGTTCTACCGAAGAAATCCGGAAACGAGGGACCGCTGCTTGTTGGTCAAATGCTTTTAATAAGTCGATAAACTTTTCATTCGTTGACTTACCGAAATCTCCGATATTTACGCCGGTGAGGATTATCTCTTGTTGTCCGGCATCGGCGATTTGTTGCACATCGGTAACTAACTCCGGTATGGTTTTATTTCTGCTTTTCCCTCTTACTTTTGGTATAATACAATAGGTACAGACATAATCACAGCCGTCTTGAACCTTCAAAAAAGTACGGGTTCTGCCCTCCTCCGACCAAGCCGAATCAAAAGCAGTAATCGCTTCAGTCTCACAAGAATAAACCGCCGTTTTGTCCCTTTTTTCAAGTTTATCAAAATGCTCGAAAAAATTAAATTTTTCGTTTATTCCCAAAACAACATCAACGCCTTCAATTTTCGCAATGGCATCGGCATCAGCCTGAGCATAACATCCGGTGACTACAATATACGCTCCGGGCGATTTTTTTTGAGCCTTACGAATGGCCTTCCGGCTCTTGCTGTCGGCCGATTGCGTTACGGTACAGGTATTAATGAACACCACATCGGCCGGCTCTCCGAAATCTACTTTACGGTATCCTCTCTTAATGAACTCGCCGGCAACCATTGAAGTTTCCGAAAAATTCAGTTTGCAACCTAAGGTATTGAATGAAACTCGTTTCTGCATTATTTTATTTTAATCGTCAAATTTAGCAGAATTCAATAAAACTAAGTGCTTGTTTCAAAATAAAATTTACAGAATTGACGAAGTTGTTTTGTTCTTTTACAACTTAAATACTGCGAATAGCGAGCAATTTTAACGGATTTTCAAGATTTTTTGCAAACGAGCAAAAACCAAAGGCAAAAGAACTAATTTAAATAAACTTCCCCCCTAACCTTTCACCCTTCAAATCTAAATATCATTATAGTTCGGTTGTAAAAATGGGTCTGAACAATTTTTTTAAAAATCTACTTTATTATACCTACATTTGTGGTTAGTATCAACAGACAATACAAAAACAAATTATAACTTGACAAAATTTCTATAACAATGCATATAATGAATAGTAAACAGTACTTTTTTTTATTATAACAAAACTTTTTTACAAACAAACATTTATTTGATACATAACTATTTACATTCAGTCAACTAAAGTTTAAATATAAATTTTACACATGGGTAGTTCAGTGCCAATAAAAATAGCAATTGTTATCTTAAATTGGAATGGTAAAAAGCATTTGGAGCTATTTTTACCCTCCGTATATGAATATTCTACACCTGAAAATGCAACTATTTTTATTGCTGATAACGGCTCTGAGGACGATTCCGTCCAATTTATTAAAAGTAAATACCCTGAAATTGAACTTATTGAATTTGATAAAAATTACGGCTTTGCAGGTGGCTACAATAAGGCTCTTCAACTAATTGATGCTCAATACTTTGTTATACTCAATTCTGACGTCGAAGTCAGCGAAAACTGGCTTAAAGCTCCACTTGAAGTGCTTGAAAAAGAAGAGAATACGGCAGCTGTTGCTCCAAAAATCATAGCTTATACAAATAAAGAGAAATTTGAACATGCCGGAGCTGCCGGAGGATACATTGACAAATACGGCTATCCCTTTTGCCGAGGCAGAATTATCGACCATACCGAAAAGGACAACGGCCAATACGATAATGAGCAATCCGTATTTTGGGCAACCGGAGCCGCCCTGTTTATAAAGTCCGATATATTTAAAGAGAACAACGGCTTTGATGCTGATTTTTTTGCACACATGGAAGAAATAGATCTCTGCTGGCGATTAAAAAACCAAGGTTATGCCATAAAATACACGCCGAAATCAACCGTTCGACACTTGGGCGGAGGAGCACTGCCTAAGGAAAGTCCGTTTAAAGTTTACCTCAACTTCAGAAATAATTTGAGCATGCTTTATAAAAATCTACCTAAAAATAAACTTTTTTTAACACTTTTATTGCGATTATTTTTGGACAGCTTCTCTGCAATTGTTTATTTAGTATCTTTGAAACCGAAACTGTTTTGGGCTGTTATAAAGGCTCACTTTGCATTCTATTCTATGCTGAGTATACTGAAAAGCAAAAGAAAAAATCTGCAAACCCACAGAATCGTTGAAGATCATAAAGAGATATATCAAAAATCAATAGTTTTTGACTATTTCCTGAAAAAGAAGAAAAAATTTAGTCAACTCAAATTTTAAATACCGTTACAAGTGGACAAAAAGCTGGTTATTATACCGACATTTAACGAAAAGGAAAATATTGAAGCTATAATAACAGCGGTCTTCAATTTAAAACATCATTTCCATATTCTCGTAGTTGATGACAACTCTCCTGACGGCACATCAACTATTGTAAAAAAACTGCAAAAAAAGTATACCGATCAGCTGCATCTCATGGAAAGAAAGGGTAAACAAGGTTTGGGTACAGCCTATATTGCCGGATTTCACCAAGCCATAGAACAAAACTATGACTATATTTTTGAAATGGACGCCGATTTTTCTCATCCGCCCAAAGATTTGATTAATCTGTATGAGGCCTGCAATACCGACGGTGCTGACATAGCGGTAGGTTCTCGCTACAAAAAAGGTATAAGCGTAGTCAATTGGCCTTTGGGGCGTATCTTAATCTCGGTAGTAGCTTCAAAATACGTCAAATTTATCACGGGTATGCCCGTCAATGATACCACAGCCGGTTTCGTTTGCTATAAACGAAAAGTATTGGAAACCATTGGTATTGATAGTATAGAAATGAAAGGCTACGGCTTTCAGATTGAAATGAAGTTCCGAACATGGAAGTACGGTTATTCCATCAAGGAAGTCCCCATCATATTTACCGATCGCACCCAAGGAAAATCAAAAATGAGCGGAGGTATTTTTAATGAAGCCTTTTGGGGGGTAATAAAAATGCGGTTAAATACCCGTAAACTTTTCAAATAATACAGAGAAACTTATCACAAATTATTAGCTCCGCTGAGTTACAAAAACATTCATGAAAAATTAAAAAGCCGAGCAATAAAACTGCTCGACTTTTTTAGACTTATTAAATTAACTTTTTGAGTACTATTTAAACTCTTTCAAAGTTTTCTCAATTATATTCACAGCTTCATTTATTTGCTCTTCATTAATGATTAATGGCGGAGCAAATCGAATTATATCACCATGAGTAGGCTTAGCAAGTAAACCGTTATCTCTAAGTGCCAAACAAACATCCCAGGCTGTTTTTCCTTCTTTATTTTTAATAACCATAGCATTAAAAAGTCCTTTTCCTCTGACCAACTCTACCATATCTGATTCGATATTTTGAAGTCCTTCGCGGAATATTTTCCCTAAGTACTCTGAGTTTTCCATTAATTTTTCATCTTTCACAACATCAAGAGCAGCCATAGCAACTTTGGCAGCAATCGGATTTCCGCCGAAAGTACTTCCGTGTTCTCCGGGTTTAATCACAAGCATGATATCGTCATCTGCTAATACTGCTGAAATTGGAAATACCCCACCCGATATAGCTTTACCAAGAATTACAATATCAGGACGAACGCCTTCATGATCACAAGCAAGCATTTTTCCTGTTCGTGCTATACCTGTTTGTACTTCATCGGCTATGAACAATACATTATTCTTCTTACACAAATCGTACGACTTTTTCAAATATCCATCACCGGGAACATAAACACCGGCTTCTCCTTGTATAGGCTCAACCAAAAATGCGGCCACATTAGGATCTTTCAATTCTTTCTCAAGGGCATCAATATCATTATACGGAATTGTCATAAAACCCGGCGTATAAGGTCCAAAGCCTCTGTATGCATCCGGGTCGGTTGACATAGAAATGACAGTAATTGTTCGTCCGTGAAAATTGTTCTCGGCGACAATAATTTTGGCTTTATTATCCGGAATACCCTTCTTTTCATATCCCCACTTACGAGCGATTTTGATAGCAGTCTCATCGGCTTCGGCACCTGTATTCATAGGCAAAACCTTATCATATCCGAATAATTTTGACATATACTCTTCATACTCGCCCAATACATTATTGAAGAAAGCTCTGGAGGTAAGCGTAAGTTTTTTTGCTTGCTCAGTCATTGCAGCTACTATTCTCGGATGACAATGACCTTGATTAACAGCTGAATATGCAGCCAAAAAATCATAATATTTTTTTCCTTCAACATCCCAAACATGAACACCTTCGCCTCTTTCGAGTACTACAGGCAGCGGATGATAATTGTGAGCCCCGTATCGCTCCTCTCGCTTTATAAAATCTTGTGTTTTCATAAACTTATTGTTTAATATATTAATAATGAAGAACTCTCTAATTTAAGTATTTACAACTCACAGGATGTATATATAACATACTTTGCAAAGGAATTGAGTTCAGTAATATTTTTCGCAATTTTAGACATTCCGTTTCTAACTGCAAAAGGTTTTATAAGAAATTTAATTCAAAATGTTATTTAACAAGTTATAAAAAACAACACTTCGTTAAATTACGAATTATTAATTACGAATTACAAACTAAGCACGTAATAATCAACACTTTAACTCGCTTACGACTTGCTTTATAAAGAATTGAATATCAGGGAATTATAAAAATTTAACGAACTATTGAAAAAAGCTTTGTTAAAGAAAATGTTATTTTTACAGCCCGTTGTACATAAAAAGTCGGGATCTCTGATGTTTCTCGGCTAAATTTTTTAGTCTGATGATATTTCCGTTCAACTTTAAACTAAAAAAGAGACGAGAGAAAAAATATTGGTGATTTTCCCAATAAATGGTAAATTTATTATTAACTTTGAATATAATTATTGTATTAATAATAACAAAAATCAAGAAAAATGGATGAAAATGTTAAAGATTTCTTATATTTCAGAAAAATGCTTACACCGGTTGTTATTCAGATATTATTCTGGGTTGGAGTAGTCGTTACTTTTATCGGAGGTATTGTACAAATGTTCAGCGGACAATTTTGGATGGGCTTGATTGTCGCAGTAGTAGGTCCTTTTGTCGTCAGAGTATTTACAGAGTTAATTTTGGTTACATTCAAAATTAACAGTTCGCTGACTGAGATACGCAATGTCAAGTTAAAAGAACAAAAAGACCCGACTTCAACATCTGTTGAGTAAGCTTTGTGAAAATAAAAAAACCGAACAAGCTATTGTTCGGTTTTTTTTGATTTCAAAATTATTGCACTTGAGCTTCTTTCGCTGCAGGGCCTTTATATTCGGCATCTCCAAAGCCCAGAATCGGGTAAAATACAACCCCCAATAAAATAAGGCCTATCGTAAAACCTTCGTCCTTCCCAAAACTTTTTGATAACAAATTAATAGTCCAAATAAGGAAAATTATATTAACAATCGGAATTAAGTAAAGAATAAACCACCATACCGGTTTACCGACAATTTCGAGTAACACAATTAAGTTATAAATAGGAATAATTGAGGCCCAACCCGGTTTTCCGGCTTTCTCAAATATTTTCCAAAGCGACGCAATCAT
>JAYEIA010000230.1:0-26836 GCA_034659855.1 Bacteroidota bacterium | reverse complement strand
GAAAAAATCACGTTCTTTCGGAGAATCTGAAAATTTCTCATAATTTGCTTTTAAGGCTAAAGTTTGTGTTTTGAATTTTTCTGCAATGACATATTTTTCCGATGCATTGTCTAACTTATACGACAAGTAAAAGTGAATACCAACCATGCACAACACCAGAGCCGCAAGTATTATAATACTAACTCGGGTGGGGAGTATATACCGTATGTCTTTTTTCTTATCTGTCATATGGCGATAATTTTCTTGCTTATCTGTTATAGTGTCATGTCAAGCATGATCTTTCGCACCAAGCATTGCTCTTTTTCCTTTTTGTGAACTTAAAAAAAGACTCACGTAACTATGGCTATGCTTACTTTTTGTAAGTTCACAAAAAGAAAAAATAGCGGCAACTTACCCGAAATTTCATACTTGACATGACACTAGTTTGTAAACAAGGCTAAAATATTTTAAGAGTCATGTATTTTGTAATCGTCTAAATTAAGAAATTGCCGGTTAAAAGTCAAAGAAAATGTTATATAAACTATGAATTTGAAATTATAACAGATATAATTCAAAAAAAGAGGTTTTATTTTTGATAGTTACAAAATAATTTGTTTGTTTTGCATTCTGATTTAAAAAAATACTAACGAGAAATAAGTTGCAATGGCGAAAATTTGTCAAATCACAGGAAAAGGAGTTATAACGGGTAATAACGTTTCTCACTCACACGCAAAAACGAAAAGAACATTTCGTCCTAATTTATTCAGGAAGAAATATTTTTTGGCTGATGAAAGCCGTTGGATACATTTAATGGTATCAACCTCAGGCATGAAAATTATACAGAAAAAGGGACTTTCGAAGGCATTGCAGGAAGCAAAAGCCAAAGGATATATTACTAAATACTAAAAAACTGAGTTATGGCTAAGAAAAAAGGAGACAGAATTCAGGTTATCTTAGAATGTACAGAACATAAGAAAACCGGAAAACCCGGAACTTCTCGTTACATTACAACTAAGAACCGAAAGAATACAACGGGGCGTATAGAATTAAAAAAATACAATCCTATTTTAAGAAAATATACGATTCATAAAGAAATCAAATAAAACGATAAGCTATGGCTAAGAAAGTTGTTGCAAGTTTGCAGAAAGGTGAAGGTAAATCATTTACTAAAGTAATTAAAATGGTTAAATCTCCGAAAACCGGAGCATACTCATTTAAAGAAACTATGGTTCATAACGATAAAGTAAAAGAATTTATCGCTAAGAAAAAATAAGTTTCAATAACTTGAAAATATCGAGTTATACAAAATATTTAATTTGAGCTTTCTTCAATTTTAGAGGAAAGCTTTTGTATATTTGACACTTTAACTAACTCCCGACCGGTATTGAGTGACTAATATTTCGGGAAAACCTTTGATATTATGGCACTGTTCGGAAAATCCTCAAAAAGTAAAAAAGAGAAGCTCGAAAAAGGCTTGAAAAAGACTAATGAAAGCATGTTTAAAAAGCTTTCCAGAGCAGTTGCCGGAAAATCTACCGTGAGTGATGATTTCTTAGATGAGCTGGAAGAAATTTTAGTGAGTTCCGATGTTGGTGTAGATACGACATTAAAAATTATTACTCGCTTAGAAGAGCGGGTTTCCAAAGAAAAATATTTTAATACTTCCGAATTATCGGAAATTTTAAAGTCTGAGGTGGCCGGTCTTTTGGCCGAACAAGAAAGTCAAATCAGCACCAACACTTGGCAGGCAAAAGACGGAAATCCGTATGTTATCATGGTCGTTGGAGTCAATGGTGTAGGCAAAACTACAACGATTGGAAAATTAGCTCACCAATTTAAGGCTGACGGGAAGAAAGTTATGCTCGGTGCAGCCGATACGTTCAGAGCTGCGGCCGTAGAGCAACTGAATCTCTGGGCAAAACGTACTGAGGTTCCCATTACAATGCAAAAGCAAGGGTCAGATCCGGCTTCTGTGGCTTTTGATACATTGGCATCGGCAAAAGCTAAAGGGAGTGATATTGTGATAATTGACACGGCCGGTCGTTTGCACAATAAAAAATACTTGATGGATGAGCTGACCAAGATTAAAAATGTCATGAAAAAAGTTATTCCCGATGCGCCCCATGAAATATTGCTTATTTTGGACGGATCAACCGGTCAAAATGCCTTTCAGCAAGCCGAGCAGTTTACCAAAGCAACAGAAGTTAATGCATTGGCTGTAACAAAGCTGGACGGAACGGCTAAGGGCGGAGTCGTTTTGGGAATTTCCGATAAATTTAATATCCCCGTAAAGTATATTGGTATCGGAGAACAGGCTGAAGACTTACAGGTATTCAACAGAGAGGCATTTGTAGATTCATTATTCAAATCTTCGGATGTTGTAAAATAAATTGACTTCGTGAATGACAAATTATAAATTACGAACGGCGAAGCCCTCACCGGAGGTAATTAAGAATTGGCTTGTGCTTGATAATAAGCGAAATACAAAACGAATTGGTCTGATTTATTTTTTTTGTTTTACTTATTAGACGAGTTTTTCTTTTTTTTCTTCAAGAACAATGATTTGCTCATTTAAATTCTCCCACAGTTTCATGTGCTTATCCAAGAATTGTTTGGCTTGTTCAAATTTTTCAAAAAAATCGGGATCGTCAGAGTGTTCTCCCAATTTCATGAGTTCTTCGGCCTCTTCAATATAATTTTCGTTCGTTTCGATTTCTTTTTCTGTCTCCTTAATTTTCTTTTCAAATTTCCTAATTTCTTTGTCAGCCTCTTTACGCAATAAATATAATTGTTTGGTGTCGGAAACTTTAATATTTCCGGAGTTTTCGTTGGATTTTGCTTTTGAATAGTCGTTTTGCTTTTCCTTAATTTTTTTAAGGTAAAGCCTCAAGTCACCGCTATGCTTTTTAATCGACTTGTTGTCAAATTCATAAATGGAATCAACCAGCCCGTCAAGAAAGTCTCTGTCGTGAGAAACTACAATCAGGCTGCCCGGATATTGCTGAAGTGCTTTTTTTAGGCGGTCTTTAGAGCGTATATCAAGATGATTGGTTGGTTCATCAAGAATCAGTAAATTGTAGGGTTCGAGCATGAGTTTTGCCAGAGCCAATCTGGATCGTTCTCCGCCCGATAATACCGCCACTTTTTTGTCGACATTTTCGCCTTGAAAAAGAAATTGCCCTAAAATATCACGCAACCTTTTCCTCACATCTCCAACAGCAACTTCATCCAGAGTTTCGAAAACGGTTTTACGGTCGTCTAATTTTTCATCCTGGTTTTGGGCAAAATACCCGATGTTTACATGCTGTCCGATTTTAGAAAAACCCTCATGTTCCAATTCCCCGATGATGATACGCACCATGGTCGTTTTTCCTTGGCCGTTTTTTCCGGCCAAAGCTATTCGGTTTCCTCGTTCTATGGTGAAATATAAGTGTTCTAAAATATTTTCCGTATCATAGGCCATACTCAAATCCTTGGCTTCGAAAACAATATCGCCGGAGCGTGGCGGGTCCGGAAACGAAAATTCCAAGTTTGAAAAATCTTCTTCGTCAAATTTAATTTTCTCCAATTTATCCAGTTGCTTCACTCTGGATTGTACCTGTGAGGCTTTATTGGCCTGATAGCGAAATCGGTTGATGAATGCCTCGGTATCTCTTATAATTTTTTGCTGATTGTCGTATTCCGCTTTTTGTAATACGAGTCGCTCTTTTCTTTTGTGTTCAAATTTTGAAAACGGCATATTATAGTCGTAGATGGTGCCGCCGGCAATTTCAATGGTTCTTTGGGTTAGTGCATCCAAAAATTTACGGTCGTGGGAAATTACTATTACGGCTCCGGAATAGCTTTCCAGAAAGCTTTCCAACCATTGAATGGACTCAATGTCCAAATGGTTGGTCGGTTCATCAAGCAACAATAGGTTGGGCTTTTTTAATAATATTTTTGCCAATTCAATACGCATTCTCCAGCCGCCGCTGAACTCTGTAACCTGCCGGTCAAAATCTTTGCGTTCAAAACCCAAGCCTTTCAGTGTTTTTTCAATGTCAGCTTCCATTTTTTCGGCAGAACTGAATTTAAATTGTTCTTGAATTTTGCTTAAATCATCGGCCAATTGGAGGTAACTGTCTGAATCGTAGTCTGTGCGTTTGGTCAGTTGGTTGGTTATTTCCTGTTCTCTTTCTGTAAGTTTCAGTATTTTTGAGAAGGCTTCTCGTGTTTCATTGAAAACTGTTTTCCCGGAAGCATAGCGCATTTTTTGGGGCAGATAACCAGTCGTTTTGCCCGACGGAATGTCAATGCTTCCGGAATCAAATTCTATCAAGCCTTTCATCATTTTGAGAATGGTAGATTTGCCGGCACCATTTTTTCCGGTGAGTCCCAGCCGTTCTTTAGGGCCTACAACAAAGGAAACATCGCTGAATAAGGGGGTACCTGAAAAGGAAATTGATATTTTATTTACAGAAAACATAGATGGCTTGAATAAAATTTCTGCAAAAGTAAACTATTTTACTGAAAATCCAGAGCGGTGTTTTGTAAGATTTTATCAAGACTTTCGGCTTGTGCCGATAGCTGTTCTGCAGATTCGTACATCTTTTGTACGGCTTGTGAGTTCTTATTGGTTTGTTGGGTCAAATCCAACATCAAACTGTTGACTGTATTTACCCCTGAGTTTTGCTCGTCGGTTATCCCGGTAATATTTTTAATGGCATCAGCATTGTGGGTAATATCAGACAGGCTCTCTTCAAGCGCAGTTCTTGCTTTTTTGCTGAACTGAATTCCTGAATTAGAAAGAGATTCTATTTTTTGAACAGACTGACTACTTTTTTCTGCTAAGCGTTTAATGTTTTGAGCAACAACCGCAAATCCTTTTCCGGAATCTCCGGCTTTAGAGGCCTCTATGGAGGCATTCAGTGACAATAAATTGGTCTGAAAGGCAATGTCTGAGATAATTGTGGTTTGTTTGGCAATTTGCTCAACAAAATCAATGGTTTTTAGTATAATTTCCCCACCGGATTGTAACTTTTCCGACGATTTTGTTGATTGCTCTTCTATTGATTTTACTTCATTTGAACCGGCTTCTATAGAGGATACGATTTGTTGCATAGAAGCAGAAATGGTTTCTGCACCGCTGCTTTGGTTGTTTGTAGAATCTGAAACAGCATCAGAAATCTGTTTGAGTTGTTTGCTTTCATCTTTAATTTTACCAATACTGTTTCGGACATTTTCAACTACATCCGAGAGTTTAGCATTTTTATTTTTGAGCAGAACAGATTTTTCCGATAATTTATTCATGGTGTTAGAAACAAAAAAAGTAAATATGAAACTGAACATACTCACCATAACAACCATTATTTCATAAATAAAAAAACCATAACTTGAAATTTCTGCAACATTTTCGGGAATGAGTTCTTTGCTTACCTGAAAAATATAAATAGTGGATACAATGCTTAAGATCGAAACGGATATTAAAACAAGACGTGAAGCAAACATTGCCGAGAAAAGTATAATAACAAAAAAGATATAATACTGACCTAACATAAAGTAGGGCATGCTTGAACCTTTGGGGTTGGCTATCATGGAGAAAATCATCAGCAATACAAGAAATAACGACATAATGTTTCCCACAAACTTGTGTTTGCCTTTAGCTACTAATAACAGCATGGGCAGGATTATAATGAGAATGATGCCGGGAACAATTGCCGGAGTAATACCTGAGGTGATTATTATTTTTACAGTTAAAATTAAATCTAAGACTAATGAAATCAAAAGTATTATAGCAAGGATTTTGGATTGAAGTCGTTCAGAATCGTTACCGATTGTATGATTATTAAATAAGGCGGTCTTTAAATTTGGGATAGGCTTCATTTGTTAAGTTTTTTATAAATATAACAAATTTTGTGCTAAGAATTACTTTCGGAGTATTAAATATAAAAATCGACCGTAAATATAAAAAGTAGAAAACTACATTTCATTTATGTTATAAGTCTGTAATGGTATTAATGTTTGTTCTATAAATTATATGCTTTTAATATAGGCAAGAAAAATTGCAAGAGCAACAGGGGGATTAATCACTTTCAAAATTGCAGGTATCGCTGCAATTTAATAATGAAAGATATGTTATTAAAACTTTTGGAGGTTGAGCATGTTGTTTTGCAAACAACATGCTCAACCTCCGGAAATTTGAATATTGTCTTGTAAAAGCTTTATAGTCACTGTATTCAAAAAAACACCTCTATTCTAAACTATAGTCATAAAATTATGATTCAGCAAAAAATATGCCGAAAGTAAATATAACGACCAACAATTTCCTTGAAAAGAGCGATCACTTTTAAAATTTCCCGGTGTTTCAAAATCATTGGGACAACTTTTCACAGACACACCTAAAAATTAGAATTCAAATAAAAGGATAAAACAATCCATTATTGTATCTTTGTGAATTCTTAAAAATTAAGAGTTTTATGAAGCAAGATAAAGTATCGGTAATAGGAGCAAGAGAGCATAATTTAAGAAATATTGATATTGAAATACCGCGCAATCAACTGACTGTAATAACCGGTCTCAGCGGCAGCGGAAAATCTTCTCTGGCATTTGACACGATATATGCCGAGGGGCAACGAAGATATATTGATACATTCTCAGCCTATGCTCGTCGTTTCTTGGGGAATATTGACCGGCCGGATGTTGATAAAATTACCGGTTTGAGTCCCGTGATTTCAATTGAGCAAAAAACCGTTAATAAAAATCCCCGCTCCACGGTAGGTACCGTTACCGAAACCTATGATTTTCTCAGACTCTTATTTGCTCGTTCAGCCAAAGCCTATTCCAAGGAGACCGGTGAAGAGATGGTGCAATATACACAAGCTCAAATACTGGATCTGATTACGGAGGAGTATTACGGAAAAAAAATCCTGATTTTGGCACCCATGGTCAAGAGCAGAAAGGGCCATTACAGAGAATTGTTTGTTAACATCAGAAAAAAGGGATATATCCAAGCCCAAATTGACGGAGAGATTAGAGAATTAATTCCGAATCTTAAATTGGACAGATATAAAAATCACAACATCGAAGTGGTGGTTGATAAATTGGCGGTAAATGATGATAATCAAAAGCGATTAAAAAAATCTGTAGAAACCGCATTAAAATTGGGTAAGAATGTGCTGTTACTTAAAGATTACGAGAGTGAGCAGACCAGATATTTCAGTAAAAATTTAATGTGCCCCACTACCGGCATCTCCTATGATGAACCGGCACCCAACAGCTTTTCCTTTAACTCTCCTCAAGGGGCTTGCCCAACCTGTAACGGCACAGGATCCGTTGCCCGACCCGCTGTTGATAAAATAATTCAGAATAAGAATAAAAGCATTGAAAAAGGAGCCATATTGCCTCTGGGAAAACCCAAAAAACACTCCATGATTTTCAGACAGGCAGAGGCTGTTCTTCAAGAAGCCGGATTGGGTTTGGCTGTTCCCGTCAAAGATATTCCTGAACCGGTAATGGAGAAAATACTTTACGGAACCAAAGAACCCGTAAAAATAAAACATCCGAGTTTGGGAAAAGGCTCTGAGATTTCCTTAAGCTTTGACGGAATTATCCCTTACCTGGAGCGAATGGCCGAAAATAAATCGTCCAAAGCCCGACGACTGAAACGCAATTATTTTTCAGACAATGATTGCCCGGCATGTAAGGGAAGACGTCTAAAGGAGGATGCCTTGTGGTTTCGTTTTGCCGGAAAAAATATTGTTGAATTGGCCGATAAAGATATTTCGGAGTTGATTGATTTTCTGAAAAAAGCGAAAACTCGTATCAGCGCCAAGCAGAAAAAAATTGCAGCCGAAATTTTAAAAGAGCTCATCACTCGGCTTCAATTTCTTGATGATGTGGGGCTTTCATATTTGAATTTAAACCGGCGGTCTCGGTCATTATCAGGCGGCGAGAGTCAGAGAATTCGCTTGGCATCGCAGATAGGGTCTAAGCTTGTCAATGTGCTGTATATTTTAGACGAACCAAGTATTGGTCTGCACCAAAGAGACAACCACCGGCTGATAAATTCTTTAATGCAACTGCGAGATACCGGAAATTCGGTCATTGTAGTCGAGCATGATAAAGAGATGATGATGGCGGCAGATTATATTGTGGATATGGGACCCGGAGCCGGGCGGCATGGCGGAGAAGTAACCGCAAAAGGGACACCTGAGGAAATTTTACAAAAAGACTCACTGACCTCCTCTTATTTGAATGGGGAAAAGAAAATTGAAATTCCGGAAAAACTCAGAAACGGATCTAAAGAAAAAATTATTCTTAGGGGAGCTACCGGCAATAATTTAAAAGGAGTTAAGATGGTTCTGCCCTTAGGGAAATTTATTTGTGTAACCGGTGTGTCGGGCAGCGGAAAATCAAGTTTAATTAACGGAACATTGCATCCCATTTTAAGTGCACATTTTTATAATTCAATCAAAAAACCTTTGCCTTTTCAAGACATTTCAGGCATTGAGTATATCGATAAAGTTATTGAAGTCAATCAATCGCCGATTGGCAGAACCCCTCGGTCAAATCCGGCAACCTATACCAAAGTCTTTGACGAAATACGAAAAATTTTTGCAAAACTTCCGGAGTCAAAGATAAGAGGCTATAAAGTGGGTCGTTTTTCTTTCAATGTAAAGGGCGGCAGATGCGAAGCTTGTCAGGGCGCCGGGGTAAAAACCATTGAAATGAATTTCTTGCCCGATGTATATGTGCATTGTGAAGACTGCCGGGGCATGCGTTACAACAGAGAAACATTGGAAGTCCGCTATAAAGGAAAATCAATAAGTGATGTATTGAACTTGAGTATTAATAAAGCCCATGATTTTTTTGACAGTGTACCCAAAATCCGTAAAACGCTTAAAGCCCTTAAAGATGTCGGTCTGGGTTATATCACCTTGGGCCAGCCCTCAACAACTCTTTCCGGAGGCGAGGCGCAACGCGTAAAATTGGCCACCGAACTCGCTAAGCGAGATACCGGTAAAACGCTCTATATTCTTGATGAACCTACAACCGGCTTGCATTTTGAAGACATCAGAATGTTGCTTGATGTTTTGAATAAATTAACAGACAAAGGAAATACCGTAATTGTGATTGAGCATAATATGGATGTAATAAAAGTTGCCGATCATATTATTGACTTAGGGCAAGAAGGCGGAATCAAGGGCGGCAATATCCTTGTGGAAGGAACACCCAAAGAAGTGGTTAAAAATACAAAAAGCTATACCGCTGAGTTTTTACGAAAAGAGATGCATTGGGGTTAGCTCATTATTTAAGAACTTAATAGTATTGCTTACCTTTACGCCAAAAAAATAAAGATTATGAAATATTTACAAGTTATATTGTTAGTAGCATTCTCAATTACAGTTATGGCACAGGCTCTGCCGATAGCTGTTGATGAAAATTTTTCCGATTGGACATCCGAGGCCCAATCATATACCGATACACAAAATGACGGAGCAGATTACGACCTGCTTTCTTTTTCAGTGTCCAATGATGAGGATTATCTCTATATCCGATTCTCAGTAGCTGAAGAGGTTTTATTAAACGACGGACACGGCATAACTTTAGAAATAGATACGGACAACGATTCCGAAACAGGATATCTAATTAACGGAATTGGTGCAGAGTTGGGGTGGTTTTTCGGAGACCGGTTCGGCTATTTTACTGCTCCTGCAAAATCAAGAATTACGGTTGACCAGGGAGATATTGGGTTTATGGCATTGCCCACAGTGAGTTCCGTAGAATTTGAAATGGCTTTGGATCGTAACGCCCTGTTAGCCGGAGACCCTCTGTTTCAGAGTGAAACCATAAAAATATGTTTTTATGACAATGCTGACCCGGCCGGTGATTATATGCCGAATGAAGGAGAAACCTTTAGCTATACTTTTGACGATGAAACCGTTATCCCTGATCCGGATCTCATTGATTTGAATAAGGAAAATTCAGGACATATTCGCTTGATGACCTATAATACACTTTATGACGGATTGATAGATCCCGACAGACAAGACGAATTTCAACGCATATTGCAAGCCGTTTCTCCTGATATTGTTACATTCAATGAATGTACGGATACTTACCCCAATACGGTAAAAGCATTGTTGAATGAATGGCTTCCTGTTTCCGGCGGAACTTGGGATTGTATTAAGTCTGACTACGGAAATATTACTTGCTCAGTTTTTCCGATTACCGACACTTATCGGATTCTTCCCGGACATCGATTAACAGCCGCTCTCATTGATTTGCCGGAGCAATACGGACAGGATTTATTATCAATAAATGCACACCTTAAATGTTGCGGAGGTGAGGAAAATAATGCAACCAGACAAGAGGAGGCCGATGCTTTTGCCGCTTTTATTTTGGATGCCAAAACACCGGGAGGACAATATGATTTGCCCGATAATACGCCCTTTGTCTTAAGCGGCGACCTCAATTTGGTCGGATACAGGCAGCAACTAACCACCATGACCAACGGAGATATACAAGACACCAATAACTACGGAGAAGGCGCTCCTTTGGATTGGGATAACTCCAATCTTACCGATTTGGTCAGCCACCACAGCGATACACGTTTTGCATTTACTTGGCGTGACGATGATTCGTTTTGGCCGGGCCGTTTGGATTTTACAATCTATTCGGATGCTGTATTGGATGTAGCAAAAGCATATACCCTAAGTACTGCGGAAATGTCGCAAGAGCGTTTGGAGACCTATGGTCTGCTGGCTAACGACACCGAAATAACATCTGACCATTTGCCTAAAGTTACTGATTTTGTTGTAAATGGTTATACCGCCACAGAGGATATTAAGTTGGGATCTAAACAGGTAAAGATTATCCCTAAGTCTTATTCCGACAATTATGAACTAATTTCAAACTCTTCGCCGATTCAAGCGGTCAAAGTGTTCAATATCGCCGGACAACCGGTTTTTCAAAAGTCCGGAATTAGAACAATGCGTTATGAATTGCCCTTAAGTCAACATAAGCACGGGGTCTATATCGTTTGGGTAAAAACTGAATCCTTTACGGGCAGTTTGAAATTTATTTATCAATAGGGCGGCGGTTGAGTATTAAATTCCGATTCAACGGATGAGGCTGTATGCTTTTTTTACGTTTAATTTTTAGAAATCAAATATTCGGCTATTATGGAGTGGTATATGATATTGGCAGTTATAGTTGTGGGATTTTTTGCCGGCTTTATTAATACATTGGCCGGAAGCGGATCTTTAATTTCTTTGCCGATGCTTATGTTTTTGGGTTTGCCGGCAAATGTTGCCAACGGAACAAACCGAGTCGCTATTCTTTTGCAAAATATAATCGGAGTATCAGGCTTTCGTCAACAGAACGTATTTTCATTTAAAGACGGCATATGGCTTGCCGTTCCGGCCATAGTCGGCTCGTTGATAGGAGCAGGTCTGGCCGTGGAGCTGAATGAAGCTGTAATGCACTATGCAATAGCCGGTTTATTGGTTTTTATGTTTTTCGTTATTCTGTTGAAACCTAAACAATGGATTGTCGGCAAATCTGAATTGAGAACCGGAAAACCTACCGTTTGGCAAATCATTATTTTTTTCTTTATCGGAATTTACGGTGGTTTTATTCAGGCCGGGGTAGGGTTGTTTTTATTGGCAGGCTTAGTCTTGGGAGCAGGTTTTGATTTAGTTAAGGCCAATGCCGTTAAAGTATTTATTGTATTACTTTATACGCCCTTTGCCTTGGCCGTATTTTATTTTAACGATCAAATCAATTGGAAAATCGGATTAATTCTTGCGGTCGGAAATATGGCCGGAGCATTCACGGCAACACGCTTTGCGGTATCATGGGGGCCGCAAGTTGTACGGTATATCTTGTTAATTGTTATTCTGGGAGCTGCCGTTAAACTTTTAATCGGATAATTTTTTCCAACCCCCCCCAATGCATTATTCTGAAAAAGGCTTGAATCACAAGCCGGAAAGCTATTGTACAACCAGTCTTATTAAAATTCGTCAGTGCTCAAAAGCCTTTTAATACATATCCTCTTCGGTTTGTTCCGGCTTGGAACTGTTTTTAAAAATAGCTTGTTTGATGCCCTCAAGAAGTAAACTCACCACAATATATACCCCGAAATACAGGAGTATTTTCATGAAATTTGTCCATTGCAAATGCTCTCCGATAATATATCCGACAGGAGCGGCAATTACTATTCTCAAAATCTGAACTATAAGGTTTATCGTTTTTTCTTTGGTCATGTTCCCGGGGTTAAATATCTATGAATTACTTATTTTTCTGATGATAGAAATTCCGTCTCGAATAGGAAGCATGACTTGTTCCGTTCGGCTGTCCTTTCTTACAAATTCATTAAATTCTTTTATTCCTGCCGTCGATTCATCGTTGGGTTCGGTTGGGTGAAACACTTTGCCGCTCCAAAAAACATTATCTGCAATAATAAAACCTCCGATATTCAATTTTTCAAAGGCCGCTTTGTAGTAATTCAAATAATCTCGCTTATCGGCATCAATAAAAATTAGATCAAAGGATTTGTTGAGCGTCGGAATTATGTCTTCGGCTTTACCTACATGTAGTTTGAGTTGATTCGCTTGTGCCGATTTTTTAAAATATTTCAAAATCATACTTTCGTGCTCATCATTGATTTCAATGGTGTGCAATTCTCCGTTTTTATCTAATCCTTTGGACAAACACAAGGCAGAGTAGCCTGTAAATGTACCAATCTCCAAAATAGCTCTCGGCCTTAGCATTTTGCTGAGAAATTCCAATAACTTTCCCTGAACTTTTCCGGAAAGCATACGCGGATGCATCTTCTTTATTTCAGTTTCGCGGGCAAGTTCTGCTAACAGTTCATCTTCCGGTCCGGTGTGCTTTGCTGTATATTTTTCAGAAATATCCATTATTCAGTATTAATTTAAGTCTTTCAAAAAGCAAGTCAAAATTATTTGTAATTTTTTAATTGGCAAAACATATTAATTGGAAGTTTTTAGTTTGACAGAAAAAATTAAAATTTTTTGTGGTAATCTTGAGCTGTATCCACATAAATCCCGGTAGAACCTATTTTATTTCTATGGAAATAAAATGTTTAAACAAATTGTATTGAAATTGTGAGAAAATGCAAAAAATATCAAAAAAAGGTTTTTTTATGAAAATAATTAACAGAAAGCCGTTAGGCTTGGTCTATAGGTAGCCCCGTATGGAATGAAATGGAATGCGGGGATTTTGTGAAATAATATAATTAAAATTCCGTAGGAATGGTCTGTTTAAAATTTTATTTATAGGCCATTCCTACGGAATTTAATTTAACCCCGCATTTCGCCTGCGGCTACATACGGGGCTACCAACATATCATCGCTCTGCTCTGCGATTGAAAAAGATATCAAAAAAAGGTTTTTTTATGCACTAAAAAGTTTTAAAACAAAAGAGATTAATCATGTGTCCAATCAAAGCTGTCTATTTCCTGCAAACAAGCTTTGATAAGCTCTATACTGCTTTTGATATCTTCACCGTGAACAGATTCTATGGTTTGGTGCAAATGTCGTGTCGGTATTGAAAAAGCACCGGCAATAGACCCATGTTTAACAAACTGTTGCATACGGGCTGTATCTGTGCCACCTGCCGGCAGAGCCTCCGCTTGATATTTTATTTTATTACTTTTGGCAGTCTCCCTCATAAATTTTACCATGCGGTAATCGGCAATCACGCCGGCATCCATCAATTTTATGGCCACTCCCTCGCCAAGTTTTGAAACAGATTCATGCTCAGCAGCACCCGGCAAATCATAGGCAATGGTTGTGTCAACAGCAAAAGCAAAATCGGGCTGAATTCCCAAGGTAGCCGTTTGCACACCTCTCAAGCCAACTTCCTCTTGCACTGAGAATACAGCATGAACATCATAGGGCAGACGGATATCTTTTAATTCTCGTAAAACTTCCAGCAGAATAAATACGGATATTCTGTTGTCCATGGATTTTCCGTTGACGCAATTGCCCATTTGAATACATGTTGCATCGCGAGTAATCGGGTTGCCGGTCTCAATGATTTGGTTCAGTTCTTCTTGGGTTCTGCCCGTATCAATAAAAAAATCTTTGAGCTTGGGGTTTTGTTTGCGCTCTTCCGGACTCATAATATGAATAGGCTTACTGCTGACAACCCCGTAAATATCCTCCTTGCCGTGAATAACAACACGTTGCGAAACAACGGTTTTGGGATCAAACCCGCCTAAGGGTTGAAATCGTATAAATCCGTTTTTATCAATATGGGTAACCATAAAGCCAATTTCATCCATATGTGCTGCCAACATAATTTTTTGGTTCGAATGGCCTTTTTTATAAAGGGTAAGGTTGCCCATATTGTCAATACTTACATTATCCACATACTTTTCACCCTCGGATTTTATTAATTGGCGTACTCTTGCCTCAAATCCGGGAGCACCGGCAGTCTCACTTAGTTGTTTTAATAATTTAAAATTTTCTATTTTCATGTTACAGACGAATTATTTTTGTTAAAATATTTAATTGATTTTGTATTTTTTTTATAAATTGCAAAATAGTAAAAATAAACGGTGTAAAAAACTATGAATTCAAACCGAACTTGACAATAAGCTGCCTTTTGAGTAATGAAAGTATTGTGTGTGTTAATCTGCATTATTCATACGTTTTTTCTGTGTCATAATCGAGCTGCAAGTTTTTTTGCAGTATATTAATACGGCAAAGGGCTTGCAGTGAAGAGTATGGCACAGAAAAAATGTACCTCCGGTGAAAATTTTAGCTCAAAATTGAGTTATTGTATAGTAGTATATCTTTATGGTATTTAGTTAATTACAGTAATATAAAAAATTTTCATGAATAATGCAGGTTAAATACTTCTTCTTGGATTTCAGGTTAAACATTCGGGTGCATTGTTTCGGTTTGCCGAACCATATTATTTTGTTTGCTAATATAAAACTTTGAGATGATGAAAAAATTTCTACTGTTTATTGGTTTAATCTTGTTTTTTTTTAGTTACGGACAGTCACAAAACAGTGTTTCCGAAGAAAATGTTCAATTGGCCGAAGATTTTTTTGCAGATGAAAATTTCAAGAAATCTGAAGACTTGTACGAGGCATTTGTTAAAACAGAGCCTTCAAATGCCGATTTTAATTTTAAATTGGCTTTTTGTTATTTGCAGTCGGATGAAACAGTTTTTAGTTCTATTGCGTACTTTGAAAAAGCGGCTGAGCTTTTTAAGGCCGATGACAATATGGAGGAGTACTATACCGCAGCTTTTTATAAAGCAAAAGCACTCCATAAAAGTTACCAATTTCAATTGGCAGAGGAAGAGTATTCTGAATTGATCAATATAACTGATAACAATCGCTTGAAGAAAGAAGCTGAAAAGGAATTGGCCAATGTAAAAACGGCAGCTGAGTTTTTCTCAATGGCAAACTTTTTCAGACTGACAAAATACGGCATATTAAACTCAGAATACGATGACCACAGCCCCGTAACTTCTGCCGACGAGAGTGTAATTATGTTTACTTCTCGTCGTCCCGGAAATACCGGAGAAGCTTTGGCAGAAAACGGTGAACCTTATGAGGATATTTATGTCTATCGGAAAGGAAAACATAAAAGACCGGTAAATATAGGAAAACCGATTAATACAGAGTTTCACGATGCTACCTGCGGGTTATCTGTTGACGGAAATGAGCTGTTTATATACCGAGCTACACGAAAAGACGGAGGAGATATCTATCACAGTAAATATAATGGAGATTCGTGGTCTGTTCCGGTAAGATTGGGGGAGAATATTAATACAAAGTACAGAGAAACACATGCATCACTGTCGGCCGACGGTTCTTTGCTGTACATTTGCAGTAACAGAAAAGGCGGATACGGCGGTTTTGATATTTATATGTCTGAAAAGAACGAAGACGGAACTTGGGGAGAGGCAAAAAATTTGGGACCGGTAATTAATACCAAGGAAGATGAAAACGGCCCATACATTCACGCCGACGGAAATACCTTGTACTTTAGCTCCGAGGGACATCCCGGTATGGGGGGCTTTGATATTTTTACTTCCGAAAAAACAGGAGAAAATTCGTGGTCTGAGCCCGAAAATATAGGATTCCCGTTAAATACCGTTGAACATGATGTGTTTTTTGTGCCCGGGGGCGACGGAAAAAGCGGTTACTATTCCTCGCAAAAAGGCGGAAGTATAAATATTTATAAAGCAAACTTTCCGGCGAGAGAGGAAAAAAGTATCTCATTGTTCTCAGGTACAGTTAAGTCAATGAAGCTAAAGATGACTTCTGTTAATAAAAAAGACTGCAAAACCAAAAAAGGGAAATATATTTCTCCCGGCGGCTCAACCTATTCTGAGTACTACGCTTACAATAAGAATAAAAATGCATTTTTGAAGTATGAAGAACAAGGAGACCGCATTCTTTTCAAAGACAGCATTAATGTTGTGCCGCAAAACTCTTATGTATACTTGTTGGATGTAGAAACAGCAGACACTTTGAAGCGTTTTGACGTTGCCGGATTTGACGGCAAATATATGTTTATACTTAAAAAACAGCAGGGCTTCAAAATGGTTTTTGATGCAGAAAATTTCATTTATAATACCTATGATGTACATGCCGACGACCAAATTGGATATTACAAACTTGTGTACAATACACAGTTAGACAGTTTAAAGTCGAACAGGATAAAAGCTACTCGCAGGGTAGGTTTTGATAATGGTATAACAGCACTTAATGATTATGCAAAATTTGAAGTTAAACTACTTTCAAAATTTTTGAATAAGCATCCGGATTTATTTGTAAGTGTTGCCGGTTGTGATTATTTAGTTGCCGATTCTAATCCGGATTTTAAACGTTTGGAATGTGAATTTGCAGAATACCGAAAAAAGAAATTTATTGCAGCACTTAAAGCCGAAGGTATTGAAGACCGCAGAATATCATCCGATGTGTTTTCGGTCAGCCACTACGGAGACACCCTTTCATACACCATATATAATAAGGAGGAAGAAGCGACCGAAAAAATAATAAAAAAACAGCGGGAAGAGAATTTTGAGGTGGCCCAGATAGAAGCTGAATTAACGACTGATGAAATTGCAGAAAAATTCGGAACAGTCTCCACAGGAAAAGATATTATTATTGTTGATAACATGCAATTTAAAATAAATAGGTTTTCACTGAGCGGTTACAACGAAAATTTATCAAAGTTAGCGTTATTTCTGAAAAACAATCCCGAAGCAAAAATTCAACTGGTCGGATATACCGATTTGCAGGGAAATAAAGAATATAATTATGACTTATCAGAAAAGCGTGCCGAATATATAGAATCGGAACTGATAAAACGGGGAGCTAATCCTCTGTCGATTGTTACTTCCGGGAAAGGATTTGAAAATCCCATTGCGAAAAACGAAACTCCTGAAGGCGATTTTTATTGGCAAGCGTTACCATACAACAGGCGGGTTGAAATTCAGCTTGAAAAAGAAGGCCTTTCAGATGAGTTATATGTGCGAGAAGTTGAGGTGCCGAAAGAATATATTGTTAAAGACAGCGTTAAAAATAAAGAGCAAATATTCGCTATTGGGTTAACTTTGACAGAAGAAAAGCTTGATTTAAACAGCTTTGAAGATATAGCCGGAATTTCCGAAAAACAATATTCTGACGGTAAATTTTTGTACTTTTTCGGAAAATTTAGAGAAAGAGATAAAGTTTTGGACGAGCTGCATAAAGTGAAGCATCAATACCCGGAAGCATTTATATTTATAAGATAATGAAGAAGTAAGCAAAGCTATGAGATATTTATTTTCCCTAACACTAATATTTGGTTTGACAGTATTTGTAGTTGATGCAAAGGCACAGTCTGATAATATTGACAGTCTGAATATTGCCGAAGCTTATCTTGAATCTGAAAATTTTTCAAATGCCATAAAATTTTATCAACGATTTTTGATGCAGATGCCCGATGATCCGGAGTTGAATTTCAAAATGGGATTCAGCCTCTTGAATACCCCCAACGGGAAAGAGGAGTCTATAGAGTTTTTTGAAAAATCAACCAAGCTGTACAGAAAAAAGGAAGGACGCAAAAGTACCAGTTATTATGAAAGTTCTTTTTATCTGGGAAGAGCTTACCGTTCGGCCTATCAATTTGCAGAAGCATTGGATATTTTTGAAAAACTGCACAAAAAGATTAAAAGTCGGCGCATACGAAAAGAAATTGAATTAGAAATGGAATTGTGCAGAGACGGAATTCAACTGACAAAAAACAAATTGAATATTGATTTGAAATCTCTGGGACGACGAGTCAATTCAAAATTCTCGGATCACAGCCCGGTTATTTCTGCCGATGAATCCATATTAATATTTACCTCTCGGCGTAAAAATAACTCCGGCGGCGAAGGCGACATGGACGGCAGATATGATGAAGATATATTTGTAACATTTAAAACAGATACCGGATGGTCAAGCCCAACAGGAATAAGCCCGGAAATAAATTCTTCCGATCATGAAGCCTCTATAGGACTTACTGTTGACGGCCAAAAATTGTTCATTTACAAACCGGAGGATAACGGAAGTATATACTCCAGTGATTTGGAAGGCTTGACTTGGGGAACACCTCAAAAACTGGGCAAAAATGTAAATACTCGGCACAGAGAAACGCATGCCTCACTTTCAGCCGACGGACGATTTCTGTATTTTACCAGCGATCGGTTCGGAGGGCTCGGAGGTTTGGATATTTATTCTTGTGAGATGCAAGATGACGGTACCTGGGGCAAGGCTAAAAACTTAGGAGATGCTGTAAATACTGAATTGGACGAGGAAGGCCCATACATACACCCCGACGGAAGAACACTCTACTTTTGTTCTGAAGGGCATACTAATTTAGGGGGCTTTGATATTTTTACAGCGAACAGAAATCAATTCGGAACATTTACCAAAGCAAAAAATTTAGGATATCCGATCAATACTGTACAGGACGATATATTTTATTTGCCCACTGCCGACGGAAAGCGTGCCTACTATGCCTCAAAAAAACGCGGAGGATTGGGGAGTAATGATATATATCTTGTTGAGCATAAAGACAATGAAGGTTCGGGAATTGCCGTTATGGTCGGTTATGTTTATACCGAATGTACCAAGGAATTTCCCCGAGCAGATATTACGGTTATTAATGAACAAACCGGCCAGGAGTGGTATTACGTACCCAATTCCAATTCCGGGAAATTTGTTTTTGTCATAGAAAAAGGGCAAGAATATTCTTTTGTGACTCGAGTGGATGGTGAGATTGTATTCTCTGATAAACTGAAGGTGGGTTTAAATTCCATGTATCAGCAGGAGTATAAATCCATACGCTTGGATCCGCAAAAGCGTTGCGATGAGGAAGTTATTAGTGTCGTAGATACAGTTGAACAAACTATTACGGTTTTGGATCAGAAAGGAGATACCATTCCTCAAGATAAGGTTGATATTACTGCATCCGGGGATACTATTATTTATGATTTGCTGGTTAGCGTAGAAAATATTTTATTTGCCTCAAACAATGACAATTTTTCGGGAGATAAAAGCACAGAAACCATATCAGATTATTTGAAGAATAACCCGACATCGGTGATTGAAATTGGGGGATATGCCGATGCCGTCGGAAATGCAAAGTATAATAATTTTCTGTCATTTAAGCGAGCACATGCCGTACGAAAAATATTGCTCAAAAATGGGGTTAACTATGAACAAATTAAAGTTAAAGCATACGGCGAAGAAAATCCGATAGCATTTAATAAAACCAACGGACGATTCAATTACAAATCTTTGCGATACAACAGAAGGGTAGAATTCAGGGTACTCAAACAAGGTAAAAATACTTTAAAAATTAAACCCATAAGTGTTTTACCTACCGGGTACAAAAATCCCGATTATCAAAAAGATTATAAGAAAGCGGCAAGAAACGATATTGAAATTGAAATATAGTTTTTAACGGATAGGTTTTTACCATTCAAAAATTCTTCATTTTGCAATTTGATCAGGCTGATGTTTGCCCGGTCAGTCTAATTATAAAAACGTTCTATTCTGAGCTTCTCAGCAAGTGGTACTTGAAAAAGAGTGTGCAAGTTTGTGTACTTTCCTATTGAGTATGAAGGTTAAAATTAAGTTATCTGCAAATAAATCAGAGCTTTTAGTGTATATAGAATATATTATACTACATTTGTCGCCAATTTAAAAAATACGTATGACATCATTTTCAGAAATTGGATTGCAAGAGAATATTCTAAAAGCAGTTCAAGAACTCGGTTTTGAGACACCAACACCAATTCAAGCTCAAACCATACCTCAATTACTAAATTCAGACCAAGATTTAATCGGATTTGCACAAACCGGAACCGGGAAAACGGCAGCTTTTGGCTTACCGGCCATTCAGTCTGTTGATACAAACAGTAAAAATACACAGACCCTGATTCTTGCACCCACGCGGGAATTGTGCATGCAAATCACCAAGGATCTTACTTCATATTCAAAATATATTAAGAAATTGAATGTTGTTCCGGTTTACGGAGGAGCATCCATAAACACTCAAATAAGACAGCTTAAGTCGGGAGCTCAAATTGTGGTGGCTACCCCGGGAAGAGCAATAGACCTTATTAACAGAAAGAAGCTTTTACTCAACGGAGTACAACACGTAATTCTCGATGAAGCTGATGAAATGTTATCCATGGGGTTTCAAGAGGATTTGAATATAATCCTTTCAAATACAGATAATAATCGACAAACTTCGTTGTTTTCAGCTACAATGTCTAAGGAAATTAAGGGCATTACGAAAAAGTATATGAATAGTCCGGTTGAAATATCAGTAGCAGAAGTAAATTCGGCAGCAACAAATGTTGAGCACCTGTACTATACGGTGAATGCAAGTAACAGATATGAAGTTATCAAAAGAATTGCCGACAGTAATCCGGATTTTTACGGCATTGTATTTTGCCGTACCAGAAGAGAAACCCAAAAAGTAGCCAAAGACCTCTTGCGGGACGGCTATAATGCCGATGCCTTGAATGGAGATTTGTCGCAAGCTCAAAGAGATGCCGTAATGAATAAGTTTCGATCGGGACAGCTTCAAATTATGGTTGCTACCGATGTAGCTGCAAGAGGGCTGGATGTTGATGATTTAACACATATTATAAACTATAATTTGCCCGATGATTTGGAAGTATATATTCACCGAAGCGGTAGAACCGGACGTGCCGGAAACTCAGGAAAGTCGGTAGCTATTGTTACTCCTCGAGAAGTTAGTCGTATAAATCACATCAGCCGAAAATATAAAATAAAATTCAGCAAAAGTACGGTACCCGACGGAGAAGAAATTTGCACAAGACAGTTGTATAAATTAATTGATAAAATAAAGAATACAACAGTCAATGAGGAGCAAATTGACAGATTTTTGCCCAATATTTATGATAAATTGGATGACCTTGACCGAGAAGAGTTAATAAAACGTTTTGTGTCGGCTGAATTTAACAGCTTTCTGGATTATTATAAAAATGCCAAAGATATTAATGTATCAGACGGAAAGAAGAAACACGAAAAGAAACGAGGTCGTACGTCTTTTGTGCGCTTTCACTTGAATGTCGGATCCAAAAATAAGATAAAACCGGCACGTTTAATCGGTATGATTAATGAAACTTTGGGAAATGATAATTCCGATATCGGAGAAATTGAAATTCTGAAAACATTCTCTTTCTTTGAAGTAGAGGAAGCCGTTGCCGATGATATCTTCAAAGGTTTGAACGGACAAAGCCTCGGGCCGGTAGAACTTCGAGTGGAGCTGGCCAAGGAAACTAAGAAGTCAAGTTCCGGAAGAAAATCTTATCGAAGAAAATCAAAACGATACGACGATAAGCGAAAGAAGAGAAGAAGACGCTAATATGAAATTAACAAGCACTAAGTAAATATACAAATAATTTTTCATAGGTGCTGATTATCCCTAAAGAGTTGACTTGGTCGGCTCTTTTTTTGTAAAAGACAGCTTATATGGCTTATCGGTTTCGAAAAGTTTTTATTGGAATGAATAATATTATAACAATTTAAGGAGTTTTCCTTTCCTAAAAATCCAATGAACAATGAGAACCTTTGTTTAAAAGGTATTCAGCAATTTTATTAAACTCCTCTTTAAGAGAACCATTGTGTTGGGCTATTCCTGCTTTTTTGTACCAATAATTTGCATTGGTTGTATCTCCCTCTTTGCGGTGGAGATAGGCGTGTATTCTTGCCATATCACTTCCCGGCTCGTATTGAGCCAATTGGTGTGCAGTACCCCAATTGCCGCTGCCGTCGTGCCAAAGGGCAATGAGTTCAGGAGAAAGACCTGAGGGAGGAGTCTTGTCCGCAAAACTGTTCCTGAAATCATCCAAAGTCATCATTGGGCTGATACTAAATTGATAAGTTCCTCAGTATTGATCAAATGCTGATCACCGGTTTTCATATTTTTGAGTGTATATTTCCGGGATTTCATTTCGTTCTCTCCGGCCATAACAACAAACGGGATATTATTGTTGTCGGCGTATTTCATTTGCTTTTTCATCTTTGCTTGTTCAGGATATAATTCTGAAGCAATATTTTGCTTTCTTAATTTTTTAAGAAGCTCCAAGCAGTAAAGCTCTTCTTTTTCGCCAAAGTTAATAAACAGCAGTTTTACTTTCGGATATGTTTTAATCGGAAACCGTTTCAGTGTCAATATAACATCATAAATTCTGTCGGCACCAAAAGAGATACCTACTCCCGACATATTATCTAAGCCGAATATTCTGGTTAGATTGTCGTAACGACCTCCGCCACAGATGCTTCCCATATGTAGCTCGTCAGATACAACTTCAAAAATAGTTCCGGTATAGTAGTCCAATCCGCGCGCAAGACTGATGTCAAGTTTTACATTATTTGTGAATGAACTGACGGAGATGTAGCTGTAGAGTTTTTCCAGTTCCTCAATTCCTTTTATTCCAATTTCAGTATCGGTAAGGGCCGCTTTTAACGTTTTGATTTGGTCTTTTGTCCCTCCTTTTGAGCTAAGAACCGGTTTCAAAATATTTAAGGTCTTTTCAGGTATTCCGATTTTCATAAGTTCCTCATATACTTTTTCTTCTCCAATCTTATCCAGCTTATCTATGGTGGAAATAATTTCGCCGGCATTGTTTTCAAATCCGATTTGCTCGGCAATGCCGGTGAGTATTTTACGATTATTTATTCGAATGGTTACTTTTAAAGAAAGCTTTTCAAATACTTCATCCATCATCTGAATCATTTCCAGTTCATTGAGCAGAGAAGTGGTTCCGATAACATCGGCATCGCACTGATAAAACTCTCGATACCTACCTTTCTGCGGTCGGTCGGCACGCCAAACCGGTTGAATTTGAGAACGTTTAAAAGGGAAAGTAATTGAACTTTGATTTT
The DNA here is from genome assembly GCA_034659855.1 of Bacteroidota bacterium. Classification (GTDB taxonomy): domain Bacteria; phylum Bacteroidota; class Bacteroidia; order Bacteroidales; family JAADGE01; genus JAYEIA01. The sequence goes on along the minus strand of JAYEIA010000230.1, from coordinate 3,429 downwards.
TAACAACAAATCGGGCAAAAGGAACGGTTAAATCATAACGCAGGCCTTTTTTTGTAACCAGTGCTGCTAATTTATACCGGTCCCTCTCCAGTAATTCGTTGTCGGTTACTTTCTTAAGGAAATTTCCGGAATTCAAAATTTTAAACAGCAGTTTGTCTCCTTCTTCGCCGTATTTACCCGTTAGTGTTTCGGACTTTTCTATAGCCGGTGTTTCAATGGGTTGATATCCGTACTTGAAATAAACCTGATTAATGGTATTAAAAATGAAATTTCTGCGCATCATTTCGTCTGAAGAAAAATCTCTTGTTCCTTTGGGGATTCCGGGGGTTTGTCTGGCCATGATTTATTCTTTTATTACTCAAATGATTTCAAAACAGAAGTTATCAGTTCTATTTTGTAAATCATAAAGTTAGTTTTGGTACATTAACTAATGACAGTGCCATGTGCATACCTAACACACATTCCCGTATCAACGTTTTGTCGAATTAGAAAGTACGAATAGTGCAAATTTGAGTTGTATGATTTTTGAATTACCTTCTAATGCTCCGAAAGACAATGCCATAAAATTTGATTTTCGCTTAAAGCATATAATATTGAAATTATTCGGAAAAATATCGGACGCAAAGTTACTAAAATTAGGTAAATTTGAAACCTTATTTTGAGCTTTATTTCGTGGAGTTTTCGCTTGTAATTTCGCCGACCCAAGCTTTAGCATCTTCTAAACGTGTGAAAATTTTTACAGGCCAATGCGATTTTTAGAAAAAGTGTATTCCTTCAACCATTAGTTTGTGAATTTTGTTATCAGAGATATAGGCCTCTCCGATTATTGAATTCTTAAACTCAGACAAGTTGAATTTTATCCATTTGCCTATGATTTGCCTTTGTTTTGAAGTTAAGTAAGATTTTTTAAGAAGGTTAAATAAAAGCAACACTTTAGATTGGTTTTCTATTAAATCGGAAAGCTCATTAGTGAGCGAATAGATTACGTCATCATCAACAGATTCTTTGTGAAAAAAAATTACAAAAATAGACTCTTCTACTTTTTTAATGGTGTAATGCATTAGTTGTTTTTTTGTTTAGGTTTCTTAAACAAAGGTATAAACTTTCTTTAAAATAGGGGATCTGAATATTATATTTTTCTTTGATTAGTGATTTGTCCAGAACGCTGTACGGAGGTCTGGGAGCAGGAGTAGGGTATTCAGAACTTCTTATCGGATGAAGCGAACAGTTTATTTTTTCGTGTTTAAAAATTTCATAAGTAAAATCATACCATGAGCAAACCCCTTCATTTGAAAAGTGAAGAATTTCAAATGTTGTTTCCCTTTTCTTTTTGAGCAAGATTTTAGCGATAAGCAAAACAGCATTGGCCAAATCTCCGGCATAGGTTGGGGTAGATATTTGGTCAAAAACTACGGCCAAAGTGTCTCGTTCTGTTCCCAAGCGCAACATGGTTTTCATAAAGTTATTTCCATATTCTGAGTAAAGCCAGGCTGTTCTGATTACCAGGGTATTATTGTAGCTTTTTAAATATTCTTCTCCTTTGGCTTTGGTTTTTCCGTAAATTGAATTTGGACTGATGACGTCTGTTTCTTTGAACGGTGTGTTTTGATTACTACTCCCAAAAACATAATCTGTTGAAATGTGAATAAAGTATGCCTCATGTTTTTGACAGGCATCAGCCAAAAATTTGGGTGCCTCAGCATTTAAGAGCCCGGCAGCTTCCCTGTTTTGTTCAGCCCCGTCTACATTTGTGTATGCGCCACAATTTATAACCAAGTCAATGGTATGGTCAGAAAAGAACTGTTCAATTTGTTTTGGATTGCTAATGTCGAGTTCTTCAAAATCAGTGTAAATGAATTTAAAATCAGAAAATTCAGATGATTCGTCATGAATTTTTTTCCCCAGTTGTCCATTGGCTCCCGTTACGAGAATATTATGCATAATTATTAGTTTTTTGAAGTGAGTATATTCTTGACAAGCCTAATTTTTTTGGCTGTATTTAAGTACGGTGTTGACGAAATTATTTTTTTATTTAGGATATTCCTTCCATCGTCCATTTTTTGGACAGGGAAGCGTTTATCCGGTTTAAGCTCAAACGCTGCCATGTCTATTGACGATGAGAGGATTTTCATAACTAAAACAATGATTGTTAAAGCAAATAAACTAAAATTGACAATACAAAATTTATAGAATAACATCGGTTATAAATTGAGCCATTATTTTAAAAAGTTGGCAATATGTATTCAGATGATATATAGTGTCTGAACGGAAATAGACGAATTTTATGAAATGAGCTTTTTTTGATGAGATTTTTATTTTTTTAAATTTGGTGATGCCACTGTATCAGCGAATTAAAAAAAATAAAAATATCGCAAAAAAAAACATTTCTAATTTTGGGTATTTCCGTTCTGACACTATATAGGAGCTACCCATACAAAGAGAATGTTAAGGAATGCTTAGGATATAACTTATGATAGTTAGGCAAAGTTATTATTTGTTCTAATAATTTTAAAAATGTGAGAATAGCCAAGCTATTTAAGCATTTTTTAATTTTTTTTGTGAATGAGCAAAAACCAAACACAAAAGAACAAGCATAAGTGTTATAAGTTATTTCCTATCCATTCCTAAATAAAGATACCCCATTACTTCAATTCATCATTAGCTTCATCCCCATACTCAATCATAAATTCCTCGGCCTTGTCTACCATCCTTCTTGATCCGACAAAGAAAGGCACGCGCTGGTGCAAAGATTTAGGCACCATATCCAAAATCCGGTTTCCTCTGCCGTCCGTGGCCTTTCCTCCGGCTTGCTCAACCAAGAGTGCCATAGGATTACATTCATACAATAACCGGAGTTTCCCCTTGGGGTGAGAATGCGTTTTCGGATATATAAAAATACCTCCTTTTAGCAGATTTCTATGAAAATCTGAGACCAACGACCCAATGTATCTTGAGGTATAAGGTCTATTTGTGGGTTTATCATTCTCTTGGCAGTATTTTAAATACTGTTTTACACCGGGAGGAAATTTAATATAATTCCCCTCATTGATTGAGTATATATTGCCCATCGTAGGAATTTTAATATCCGAATGAGATAAACAGAATTCACCAATGGAAGCGTCAAGAGTAAATCCGTTAACTCCTTTACCGGTAGTATAAACCATCATTGCCGATGAACCGTAAATAATGTAACCGGCAGCCACCTGTTTAATTCCTTCTTGTAAAAAGTCTTCTTCAGTAGCCGCATGTCCCAGAGGCGATATTCTTTTATAAATAGCGAATATTGTGCCGATTGAAACATTGACATCAATATTTGACGACCCGTCCAGAGGATCCATCGTTACTACATAGTCTCCGTTTTTGGCTAAGTCATTATCAAACCTAATTATTTTATGATTCTCTTCAGAGACAATTCCACAGCATTCCGAT
>JAYEIA010000229.1:0-7359 GCA_034659855.1 Bacteroidota bacterium | reverse complement strand
AAACGATATACTGCAAAATTAATTAAACAATAAAGAATGCTTGGCAGCAAATAAAACCCCTCAGAAATTTTATTTCTGAGGGTTTTTTTGTAATTCTACTTTAAATGGGTTAATTATTTAATGAGATATAATAAACGCCATAAGTTTTTGCTGTTTATACCCGTCTGACCGCTTTGAGCGGTCTGACGGATTTAAGATTACAGCATTTTTATAAGACCTTTATTATAATGACACAATACCTTACTATTCAACAAATACACTCTTTGTAAAAGTCAAATTATTAACCGTTTAAAGTATCACTTGTACTGACCCGTAAACTCATATACTATAAGCATTTGTTTTTAATTACCTGCGGTGAGGGCTTCGCCGTTCGTAATTAATTCTATTTTATGAAGTTTGAAAACGTTCTGAAAGAGCAATTTAATTCAGCCCGGTGCAACGCACCGGGTCCGGAATAAATGGGCTTATCCGCCTTGCAAGGGTAGTTTATTGATAGCGTATATTAATGGTGACTTTATCAGTAGCTACGGGATTTATCCCGTAGAGATAAACACACACGTTACCGGGCTTTCAGCCCGTCACGGAAAACTTATACTGAATCAATTTGGACTTTCGTTTACAAAATTAAGTATTTTTGATTTTACGGTTTTAAAAGCCTCGTCCAAATTGTCATTCACTAAAGTAAAATCGAAATATTGAGCATAGCTAAGTTCATATTCAGCTTTTGCCAATCGCTTTGTCAAACTCTCACTATCTTCCGTAGAACGATTTATTAAACGTTCTTTGAGGATTTCCAACGAGGGTGGTTTTACAAAAATACTAAAGGCTTGTTCTTGATACATACTTTTTATGTTTTTGCCGCCCACGGCATCAATGTCAAACAGCACGTGTTTCCCGGAGTTTCTAATTCGTTCAACATCTGATTTTAACGTGCCGTAAAACTGGTTTTCATAGACCTCTTCCCACTCAATAAATTCTTCATTGGCAATTTTATTTTGGAAAATATCCGGAGTCATAAAGTAATAATGCTCCTTATGTATTTCATTCTCTCTCGGAACTCTGGATGTTGCAGAGACTGAAAATTCGGCTTCAATTATCCCGGATTCTCTGAGCTTTTGTATTAATGTTGATTTCCCGGAGCCTGAGGGTCCCGAAAATATAATGAGTTTACCTTTCATATTATTTATCGGATTTCTTTTTGTTGTCAATCTTGAATTTTATAGGTATGGTAAACCATACACTTACAGGTTTTCCGCCCACAGTACCGGGCTTAAATTTCTTTAAATTATTCACAACTCTAAGTGCTTCATCATCCAAAGATTTGTATACTCCTCTGATGACTTCAGCCCTTTCGATATGTCCTGTTTTATTGACGACAAAACGAATATATACTGTTCCGTGTATCGCCGATTGATACGCCTTCTTGGGATAAGTTATATTTTCAGCAATGTCTTTTCTCATCGCAAGATTGCCGCCCGGGTACTCCGGCATTTGTTCCGTAACCAAAAACGTTTGTTCTTCGCTTGGCGTGAGTTGAATAACAGATACACTGTCTGTTTGTGCTTTTGCCGAAATTGAAAATACAATTAGAATTATAAATACTTTAAAGAGTCTCATAAATACAGCGATTTTATAAAAGTTTATAGAGCTTGAAATTTACCGAATAATAAAATCAATACAAAAACTTCTGAATTATTCAACTAAAATTTGTAATTTTACAAAGCTGAACAAATGTAAATAATAAAAAAGAATCATGAAGAAATTTAATGAAGAATTTAAGAAGAACCTCTATGAAACAATTGAGGATATCGAAAACCATTCGTTAACCGAAGCTGTGGCCGTGGTAAAATCCGAGTCCGGAGATTATAAAAATGTATCTTTATGGTTTGCCTTTGCGGTAATGGCTCTGCTGTATACTTTTTTTATGTTTGCCCCTGTTGAATTCAACGTTTATGTTATTTACTTGGTGAGTTTGTTCTCATTTCCCTTAAGTTATTTCATTGTTGAATTTTTACCTGTTTTCAAGCGCTTACTTGTACCAAACACAAAACTTCATAAACAAGCAGAAATATATGCTCGAGCCGTTTTTCAAAAAGGAGGAATTCGTTTTACACAAGAGCGTATCGGCGTTTTATTTTATGTTTCATTGTTCGAAAAATCGGTAGTAATTGTAGCAGATCGAGGAGCTGAAACGGCTGTTCCTGCAGAGGATTGGGAACGTATGAAAATGGGCTTTACCTCCATATTTTCGGCTTCGAATCCGGCTGAAGCATTCATTGAAAAGCTCCAAGAAACCAAACCGGTATTTGCCGAGAATATACCGCCCGTTGAAAATGATATCAATGAATTGCCCGATGATTTGGAAGTAGAACTTTAAAAAAGAACTGCACTAAAAATTTTGGTTTGAATATCTCCAATAAATAGAAATAATTTTTAATATTTAGAAAAATCAACCTCCATGAGTAAGAACAAGATACTAAATACAGCCTTAAATTTTTTAATCGTTTTTTTGGTCACTTCAATAATAATCACTCTCGGAAGCGGTGAGTTGTTTGCTCGCCCCGGTGGCGGTCATTCCTATTCCGGAGGCGGCGGCGGAGGATTCAGCGGTGGCGGCGGCGGCGGCGACGGAGGTTTGCTGTTACTGCTGTTTTATATTTTACCGCCCGAAATTTCTATCCCGCTGGTCATTGGGGTAATTATTTTTCGATATGTATCAGAACAACGAAAGAAGAAAAACTCAGGAACAATTAGTTCGGCACCGCCCATTTCTTCTCGTATCAAGTCGGCGGACAATACGAAAATGAAAGTGGCGGATTTAAAAAAGCATGACCCCAATTTTTCAGAAGTTTTATTTATTGATTTTGTAGCTTCACTGTTTAATAAATACCACAGCTATTTCGGAAAAAATGAATTTAAAAATTTGTCGCCCTTTGTCTCAAAGTCAGAGTTAAATAATTCTGCATCAATAAAAAGCCGGCAAGATGTCAAAGAAATTGTAATCGGCAGTATTAATATTATTGATGTCCGTATGTCCGGAAATTATATTGATGTAATTACTGAAATACGTGCAAACTATACCCTGTTTAAAAACAATAAAGGCTCAAGACTGGGAGTTACCGAACGTTGGAAATTGACCCGCAAAAAAGGCATACTTTCCTTGGAACCCGATGCCATGCGACGCTTGACTTGTCCGAGTTGTGGGGGTAGTACCGATATTACCGATGCCGGAACTTGTCAGTACTGCGGAAATAAAGTAGAGGCCGGAGAGCAGCAATGGTTCTTGTCGCAACGACGGTTAACAAACAGTCATTTATTCAGTTCCGCCGGTTTGGCTCATTATGAGCAAGAGCACGGTACTTCTTTACCCACCGTCTATCAGCCCGGGCTTAATTCTGAGTTATCAACCTTTGCCGCTCGTGCCGGGGTAGATATGAATTCTTGGAAATCGGAATTTCAAAATGATGTAGTTTCTGCCTATTTTATGAAAATATATACCGCATGGAGTAATAATGACCTCAATAAGGTACGAAACTTACTAACCGACAGAGTGTATGAAAATTTCATGTTCTGGATAGACGCCTATATTCGAGAAGGACTTTCAAATAAGTTGGAGCAAGTTCGCATTTCGGATATTCGTTTGTCAAAAGTAACAACCGATAAATACTACGATACGGTAACCGTCAGGATTTTTGCTTCTGCACTGGATTATGTCGAGAATAGTTCCGGGAAAGTTATCGGCGGTTCTTCACGTCGTGCTCGAAAGTTTTCGGAATATTGGACTTTTATCCGAAAAGCCGGTGTCAGAAAAGATAATTTTGATTTCAGCAAATGCCCGAGTTGTGGGGCTCCGGCCGATAAAATTGGTAAATCCGGTGTTTGTGAATACTGCAATTCAAAAATCAGCAACGGTGATTTTTCATGGGTATTGGCCATTATCACTCAAGATGAGGAGTATGTAGGATAGGTTTTTAAGGATATTCCTTTTTTTCTTGTTTTGAAATAAGTGTAACAGAACCTTATTTAGAATCTGTGCCGTAAATTGCTTGTAATCAGTAATAAGTAAATAAATTAGTTATCAATAACCGGGTAGTATTATATCTAAAATTGAAAACCTGTGAATAATCAAAATTTTTAAAGAGAAGAAAAATTAGTATATTTACAAACCGAAGATACATGCGTAACTTCAAATAACCAAAACAACTATGCTGCCATGAATACAACCATTTTTTTGTACGAGAAAGAGCATAAAGGGCAAAACCGCCTATTGTTAAAATATCCTTATAATAAGGTTCTAAATAATATGGTACGTAAAATTCCCGGACGCCGTTGGAGCAAAACATTAAAAGCATGGCATCTGCCTGCGGAAACCTCAGTGGAAGAGTTAAATAAACAATTTGAAGGAAAAATCAGATTTATAAAAAAAGAAAAAAAGCCTAAGCCGGCAATAAAACTAACTGCCGTAATTGAGCTTTTGAATACATCAAAAAAAATAAAATTAAAATTAAACAAGGATGAAAAGATATACGACAGTCTTCAAAAATTAGAAACATCTTTTCGGCTTAACAAATATTCCATTTGGGTTTTTGATAATAAAAATAATATTAAAGATTTAATTATAAAAATCTTAGCCGAAAACAACTATACTTATCGTATTGATGAAAAGAATAAATTTGAGACGGGTAATAATAAATACCTGAAACGATTTATTCAAGCTATAAAGCTAAAAAACTACAGTCGCCTAACTTTAGATAGTTATTATCCTTATTTTAACAAATTTGTACGGCATTTTAAGGATAAAAATATTGATAAACTAACGCTCAGTGATTTGAGAGCTTATGCGTCCAATGAGATTGAACAAAAAGAGCTTGGAGAAGTTCAGCAGAAACATCTAATTTCGGCAATAAAATTCTATTATGAAAAAATATTGGAACGGCCCAAAATTTATTTTCAGTTACGAGAACAACGTATCATCAACAACGGTATAGTTACAATTTCACAAAACGACTTTTTCCTTTTTGCAAAGAAAATAAAGAGTCCCCGGAAATTATTGCTTTTCTGTTTGTATATTGGGTTTAATATTGATTTTGATGATTTGGTAAATTTGCGTGTTCCGGAATTAAAAAAACTTATTACAAAAGAGACAAACAAAAAAGCAAAATTACTGAGGTCGGTGAGTATAACCTATTATAATGAATACAAACCCAATGAATATGTTTTTATAAGAAATGAAAGTTATGCAACAGCTGATGATTTGAGAAATACTTTCAGAAAAACATGCGAACAATATCAAATTGTACCCGTATATCGTTCAATATTTGAGAAAGGAGCAAGTCAAGCAAAATTAGGAACTCGAACTTTGGAAATATATCTGTCCGCATTTATAACATTTTTAAAGTACTATGAATTTCGTCATCCTGACAACCTGGATAGTAAGGATATACAAGCCTATTTGTATTATATGAAGAAAGAGAGAAAATTTTCAAGCAGCTATATTAATAATACAGTGAATGCATTAAAGTTTTATTATTTGGATATTACCAAACAAAAAATGTCGCCCGGAACCTGGATACGTCCCAAGCGAGAAAAAAAGTTACCTGTAGTACTGAGTCCATCAGAAGTCAATGCTATGATAAGCCGGACAGTGAATTTAAAACACCGTTTTATGATTGCAATTATATACTCAGCCGGACTACGAAGAGGCGAATTATTAAATTTGAAAAAAAGCGATATTGACTTCAATCGTAATTTAATAAATATCCGCAAAGGAAAAGGCAATAAAGACAGGCAGACAACACTGGCCGAAGGAATAAAGAAAATGTACCCGGAATATATTGAGCAGTACAATCCGGCGGCATACCTTTTTGAGGGGGCAACCGGCGGACGGTATAGCGGTAACAGTTTAGCACGAGTAGTAAAACAAGCCGCAGCCCGAGCAAAAATCAGCAAACATGTAACACCTCATATATTGCGTCATTCGTTTGCAACACATTTATTAGAGAATTCGGTAGATATTCGTTATATACAGTCATTATTGGGACATCATTCAATAAAAACAACCACCCGTTATACTCATGTCGCAGATACTGCAACAAGAAAAGTACAAAGCCCGTTGGATAATATAAATATAGATAAGAAGAGTGCACCTACTTAGTCGTTGCACTGTGAACATACCACAGTACAGATAAATTTTTTGACAAAGCAAACTTAAAGCATTAACTTGCAACATATTACCCATAAAGATTTAAAATAATACAATATTCGCTTTTGAACATGATAGTGTTTTTAGGCGTTACGATATGGTTCACTCGAAATAATAACAACAATTAAAAATAAAAAATTATGAAATTTGAATTAAAATTAAACGTTGAAAATCCGGAAGAAGAAATATCATATCTTAACGATTTTATAAAAGAACATGATATTGCCGGTTTAGAAACAGAAATTCCGGAACAAAAAGCAAAAGACGGTTCAATGGATGGTGCTTTACTTGTAAACGCCTTAAATTTACTCGTAGCCGGAACAATAGGCGAAATAATTAAACAAGTATTTTCGGTTATCGGAAAACATTTTGATGGCAGAAGAGCAGATATTGAACTGAAATATACCTGCCCGAACAACGGAATGGAATTTAAAGAAAAATATACATTCACAACAGAAAAGAAAAGAGAAGAGATTTATGCCGATTTTAAGAAAACTATTGAAAAAAATTGCAAAAAAACATTAACTTTGCTGAAAGCTTAAATGATTAATAATCAATTATGAAAAACTCTCTCGACCCCAAAAAGACAAGAGCAATATTGATAGGAACTTCTCAATTCGTTGATTTTAATAATATTGCACCCGTTAAAAATAATCTTACCGAACTTGAAAAAGTGTTGGCAAACGAAAATATCTTTGGACTTTTACCCGAAAAAAACATAAAAGTTGTTAAAGAACCAACCGACCAAGAACTAAGGAGAGAACTGATACAATACACTAAAACAGCAAAAAAAGAAGGAATACAAACACTTATAGTGTATTTTGCCGGACACGGTTTCCGCACACGAGACGGAAAATATTATTTGGCAACAAAAAACTCCGAAAAAGAACAAATACGTTTCGACGGCTCTACGGCACTCGCTTACGATACCGTAAAAAAAATAATAAACGCTTCGCAAATACCGCAAACTATTATTTTTATTGATGCCTGTTACTCAGGTGCAGCGGCACAAGGCGAAGGCGAAAAGGCTTTTAACGAATATGTGGCAAAAGGAACATACACACTTACCGCTGCCGACAGCACCGAGCTTGCTTGGTATGACACAGATGCCGAACATACAATATTTACAGGCGAACTGTTGAATATATTTAAAAACG
>JAYEIA010000228.1:0-7401 GCA_034659855.1 Bacteroidota bacterium | reverse complement strand
AAAGAGGGAACTGACAACGGTCTTTTCCCTCTTTTTTATTCCGTCAAATCTAAATTTGAATACACATTATGTGCCGTAATTGTAATTTAAAACCTCCAATCATCAAATAAATTATGCTTTATACATCCTGTTAATTAGTCTCTGAACGAAAACTCTGTAATGCAAGTATAAAAATAGTTTCATGCTTGTTTTATATTTGAATGTTTTTGTCATTAAATAGTCATTATATTGTCATTTTCAAAAACTTATAAAAAATGACTATCACCGGCAGCAAAGCAAATGACAATAAATGACGATTATTCAAATTCAAAGACAACACTATAAGTCTGTGTATCTGTCAATTATACTATTCCGTCCGGACACTAATTACAACTACTCTTCATCTTCAACCTCCTCTTGAAGATGTGAATCAAATGTTTTCCCGCTGAATAATAGCATTGTTTCTGAATCATTCAAGCTTTCATCTCTATTAGATCCTTTGATGATTCCGTCAATTTTTATTCGTCGCCTTTCTCCGTTTACTATATAAAAATAAGGAGATACGGCCGTACGAATATATACCCAATCCTCCTCAAGGTCTTCACTATAAATTAATTTACTGTACTTATCGGGAATATCCGTATTCAAATTTAATACAATTAATTTTCTTTGCCCGGTATTAATATTTTTCAAAATATAAGCAGCATCCGGAAAATTGTCTCCGTCAAAATCACCATAACAAAAGGTATTATACCGCAAACTATTTTCTTCGGCAAACAATTGCCATACCCCGGGTTTCTTATTCTTATCAAATAATTTTTCTCGTATCTCCTTAGGAATATCCGTTGTAAAACCATTCTCTTGAAGGTAGGTTGATATGGCCTTTCTGTAGCTCGTTTTTCGGACAAAACGCTTGGCCAATTCATTTCCGTACAAGCCGTCAATTAAGTAAAATTGCTCAGGAGTTACCAAATATTCCATGGACATAAAACCCCGTTTTTCACCTACAGACACCTCAGCCCATTCATTTTTAAAAATCTCATGAACCAACACTTCAGTACCATAATCATACTGCCCTATGATATAGGAGTTGGGTTCTTTCTCCGCCCTGATTTTCAAGGTTTCGCTGATAATTCTCATTTCTTTGCTCGTAAAATCTTCTTCAATCACACTTATTACAGGTGCCAAAAGCAAATAAATAACAAAAAGCAGGGGGAAAACACCCAAAATTACAGCTCCCGAAAATAAACCTTTCTTAATAATTCGCTTTTTCTTCCTCATGATATTATATTTGGATTGATATTTGTGTTTATTATTGTCAAATTTAACAAATAATTCAACAAACAAGCGATGAAAATGAAAGTTTGGGGAGTTATTCCCATCACAAAAGGAGAGTTCATCTTTATTGAAACTATTTTAATCAGTTTCTTTTTCATACTCACTATATTCTTTTTTTGGTATAGATTTCCGGAATATGTTACGAGCTCGGAAATACTGTTTCATGCCAAATACATCAAGTATGCTGCCTTGTTTACAACCTTTATGCTGATAATTGAAACTCAATACTTCCTCAATCAATTTATTCAAAAACAGCTCAGAGTAAACAAAAAACAAAAAGAACAAATTGAATTCCAAAAAGATAATATAACATCCAGCATCCGATACGCCGGAAGAATTCAGTCGGCATTGTTGCCGCCCGACAATGAAATTCCGGAAAATTTTGAGCACTTTGTATATTATAAACCCAAAGATATTGTAAGCGGGGACTATTACTGGATTTCGAGGAAGGGAGCCAAAACGGTATTTGTAGCAGCAGACTGCACAGGGCATGGTGTTCCCGGAGCATTTATGAGTGTTATGGGCATTGCTTTTCTGAACGAAATTGTTAATATAAGTGATACTCTCGATGAAGCTGATGTAATACTCAACAAACTTCGAAAAAAGGTTATCAATGTTTTCTACGAAAGTAAAACAAACGACGGCATGGATATGGCGCTTTGCATCATTGATTCTGAAAAGATGGAGGTCCAATTTGCCGGGGCTTTCAATCCGCTTCTCATTGTCAGAAAATTAGGAAGTAATAACACGGGAGATGATACGGAGCTTGCCAAGAAAAGAATTCAAAATAAAACCCACGAACTTTTACACTTTAAAGGAGACCGATTTGCGGTGAGTAAATCCATAAAGGAAAAACCTTTCAATAAACAGACTATCAAACTATTGACCAATGATAGTTTATATATTTTTTCTGACGGATATATTGACCAATTCGGCGGAAAAAAAGGGAATAAATTTTTTATCAAACAATTCAGAAAACTCTTGCTTGAAATGCAAAATTTACCCATGGCTAAACAAAAGGAAATGCTCGAAAAAACTCTAATAAAATGGCGTCAACCGTTTTCAGGAAAAATATATGAGCAATTAGACGATATACTCGTTTTAGGTATAAAAATCAAACCGTAACCACATCGGCTTTAAAAATAATTCTTCAAAGCGTTATACATTCCTTCCGGGATATTAATCGGTCGCATGGTTTTCTGAGCAACAAATACAAGCGTTGTACTCCCCACAGTAAGTAATTTTCCTTTTTCATTATACACTTCATATTCAAAGTCAACCTGCTTTTTCGGCATTTCTTTGATAGAAGCTTTCACCGTCAACTCATCATCATAAAAGGCCGGTCTGATATATTTTATACTCATGGTCTTTACAGGCATCATAACAGCCTGCTCCTCCAGTTTTGTATAGGGAAAACCTATTTTTCGTATCATTTCTGTTCGGGCCACTTCAAAGTATAAAGGGTAATTTCCGTAGTAAACATAACCCATTTTATCCGTTTCGCCGTATCGTACGCGTATTTTAGTTTCTGAAGAATACATTTGTTTTTATTTTTCACGCAAAACTATCTATTCCATTTCATTTAAAGAAATTTTATTACAATGAAACACAGTTCTAATAAAAAAAAAACTTTCAAGTTTAAGCTTTATATTTTAATATATTTGTGCGTCAGAACAATACATTCTCGTTATTATTTTAATCTATATTTTATGAAAAACAAATTATTCTTTATTTCTTTTCTTGTATTTGCAGGCCTTAGCGTCAATGCACAATATTACACCGCCGGATCGGCAAAAACCTTAGCCCCGGGTAAAGTGTCATTGGGACTGTCTCCGTACTACATGCTGCCCATAACTGAAACTGAGTTGTATTCCTCTACTGCCGGAATAAACGGCATTTTTGGCTACGGTATAGCTGAAGGTATTGATTTTCATGTAATCGGCGGAATTTTAAGAGCCAAACCCACAGCAAATGCTGAGGATACCACATACACCAAATTTTACGGAGCAGCAGAAGCCGAGTTTCAACTCATAGCTACCGGTAAACGTGAAAAACCGGGTTTTGCCGCATCTTTTACAACAGGAGTTCACAGCTGGCAATCCTTGGCAGGCTTTGATGCCCTGCTGAATTTAACATTCCGACAAAACCGCCACCTATATTATTACTCCGGTTTTGATGTCGATTATAATATTGAATTGGAAACAGATGCCAACAGTAATATAAGCAGGACCGGAAAACTCTATTACGGAGTTCCGGCAGGAATTGAAATCAGACCAAGTGAATATACTTCATTAATTCTTGAAGGAAAAATACCGATCAGCAAAAACACAGCTTATTTTATTGGAGCAGGCATTGAGCTTGTTCTCAATCCAAAATAAATATTAATCCGTAAAAAAAGCCCGGCAACAATATTTTGCCGGGCTTTTTATGAGTAATTTTTTGGAATAACATCAGTTTATGATCCCAACATCATTGGCATAATCAGCATGACCTCTTCAATGGCTTCATCTTCCTTTTCGAAAGGAAGCATAATAGCAGCACGTGATGAGTCGGCCAATTCAAAGACGACCTCTTCGGAGTCCATATTAGAAAGAATATCGGTCAGAAACAGTGATTTAAATCCAATTTCTAATTCATCTCCCTCGTATCGGCAGGACAAACGCTCATAAGCCGATATTGAAAAATCAATATCTTGAGCCGAAATAGTTACTTCATTGTCGGTGATTTTCAACTTTATCAAATTGCTGGCCTGATTTGAAAATACTGAAACTCGTTTTACGGTATTGTAGAATTTTTCTCTGTCAATGACCAGTTTATTGGGATTGTCTTTGGGTAAAACCGATTCATAATTCGGATATTTTCCCTCTGTAAGTCGAGAGATCAACTTGTAGCCGGAAAGTGTAAATACGGCATTTTTATTGTCAAACTCTATGGTAACGTCATCGGTTTCTTTGGTTAAAACATTCTTTAACAGAGAGGCCGGCTTTTTTGGTAAAATAAATGAGGCTTCTTTATCCGGCTTAACATCCGAGCGTCTATATTTAACTAATTTATGTGAGTCAGAAGCCACTATGGTTACAGCATCCGGGCTGAGATCAAAATAAATACCGTTCATCACCGGGCGTAACTCATCATTTGCCGTAGCAAAAATTGTTTTATTAATTGCTTCATCAAGCAAAGCAGCCGGGAATTTGAAAGAACTTATTTCGTCTTCGTCCAAATCGGCCTGCTTAGGAAATTCATCTGCGGGAGATCCGACAACACTAAATTTTCCGTTTTCGGAAAAAATATCTGTCGTCAAGGTCTCTTCATCCATTTCAAATGTGAGGGGTTGCTCCGGAAACTCTTTCAAAATATCCAGCAAGCGCTTAGCTTCCAATGCTATACTCCCCTCCCCTTCCATATTTCCGGGTTCTAATTTTGTAATTAGAGTCGATTCAAGATCAGAGGCCGTAATCGTTAAAGTACTTCCCGATAAATTGAATAAAAAATGATCCAAAATTGGTACCGAAGACTTTACACTAATAGCCTTGCTGATACTCTGCAAGTGTAACAATAATTCTGAACTTGAGACTATAAATTTCATGCTATGGGGTTTTTCATATTAATATTATTACAAAAATAAATATTAATTCATTCTTTGAAAATATTTTATGCAGTAATATTGTTATATTCTTAAAAGTATAATTGTTAATTGATGGCTACACCGGGCAACGGCTATTCTTTTGAAATAAAATAGTTTGGCCATTTGGTTAGTAAATCAAATTCATAATATTTCACTTCTTTAAGCACATTCGTTTCTCCTGTTTGCAAATAGGCGGTATGTATATCCGGTGCGTGGGTTTGGGGGTTAATCTTAGTAAATAGTTTTAACTCTGTAATTTCTTTCTTCGTATCTTTAATCAAAAGCCGAAATACGGGCGAACTTCCTAAAACAGAATCGCACGCACCGGCCGACAACTCCGTGTCTGAACTGTAAAAATAAATATTCTCAAAATAAGTAAGGTATTGCCCCACTGCAAGCAAATTAATCGGGCGTAGTTGCTTTCCGGTATAATCTTTTAGTCTGACTGAATCCTTTTGAATAGATAGGTCAAAACTATTTACGCTGTCCTTTCCGTAATAATCTATCCTTACTTCAAGAATTTCATTGTACCGATAGCTCAATAATAAGTGATTTATCCAGAAATCGGGTAACGAGCTGTAATATGCGGTCAAATTGGTTTCCTTTCCGGGAATCTCAACCATAAATACATTTTGGCTTCCTGCATTCATAAATTCCGTGGCATCATATTTTTCAGAATATTCTCCAAAAACCCAATGTGCCTGAAGCTTATCCTTCTTATTATAAAATTTTATATGAATTCCGGATTCAATTAATTGCTTTTTTATTGAGTCATTGTCTGCATTCGAAGCCGGCACTTTTATCTCTGTGCTGTTTGCCATCTTCAGAAAATCATAGATATTTCTCGGGTCGGTTTCTTCTCCGTTTACGGTATATGAAGTGGTTGTTTTTTTATTCAGAATCGTTTGATTTTCTGCATTTGAAAATTCAATTTTACGGATATCATCAATATTCACCGGTATTATTTTTCTTTCCGGATCAACGGACTCCGTACATGATGTAACAAAAAAGGCAAGCACAGTTAAGGCCAAAAATATATAATTCGTTTGTTTATTCATCGTTCTTCTGTTTTATATTTTCCTTGATTCGAGTAAAACTACAAAAATACTTTTTATCGGCAAACTTGAGTTTACTAACTAAACTTTGATTTAGATTATGCTTTATTTTTTTTATTAAATAATGAATCTACTCTGAAAAGTCCGATTTTAGAGTTCTTTAAACTAAATGACTTTTCGGAGTTGACTCAATAATAGTATTCCGAGTTTACCATAACCGGAACAGCCCGGTTTCTCAGAATTTTTTGTCAAATATTCAACAACCTAATTCCTTGCTCATCAATTATCAATTTCTCATTATTAAAGGTTTCAACAAGTGAAAATCCATTATAATAAGGCTCTATCACAGCATATCTTTCCTTGTATAGACCGTTTCCATTTTTATCTGTGTGAAACCAACCTTTTTCGTCTTTTGCAGTCGCATAAGATTTGTGAAATACTCCTAAATCTATGAATAATTTTCCGTTTAAATCATTCCCTTGCTTGTCAACGTGCTTACAAGCTCCGTTTTTGATTCTCACCACGGCAAAACCGTCTTTAAAATCGCCGGCATAGCTGTATTTATCAGCATAAATTTCATTTCCCTCGCTGTCGATATGAAAATATTTATTGTTGAAGTCTCTTACCGTGCAAATATTATCTTGATAATTTCCGCACCAGGCAAAATTGTTTTTATACATACGTTTTGCTTGGGTATCTATATGAAACCACTCATTATTTTTGACTACTGCGGCTCTTTCAAAATAATAACCAAAAACTCTGTTGTATCGTTCCTTGTATATTGCCTTTCCGAGCATATTGATGTGATACCAACCGGTTTCATCGCAAACAGGAGCCAAGCCCTCCGAATGAAATTTTAATACTTGCTTAAACTTTTTTCCGAATAGTTTTTTGTTTTTACAGACAAAATATGTTTCGTCGGCGGATATTTTTATGTCGTTGTATTTCATGTTTTTAATATGTCTAACCGGCTTATTTCAAGTGATTTTTCAGCTTCTTTATTATTCTGAAAGTTTTCTTTTGACCATTGATACAGGGCGTTTCGAAATTCTTTTTCAATTACTTTTTTGCTAACTCCTTTTCTGAAATTGAATGTGATGTCATTTGGGATTTTATTATTTCCGTGATATGTTTTTAGTTGTGTTTTTATCCACTCAAAAATTAATTCTTCCGTTTCAAAATTCATTAACCGGCCTTGATGCCAAAGAATGGCAATTTTTTCTAAATCTCTGTAATTTCCGGATAGACTAATTCTTTTTATCCACTGATAAAATATTTTCAAATAGGGAGTTTCATTTTTTTGTTGAAATTTCATATTTCGCCAAACGGTTTTAAAATCATTTTCTATGGTTTCCGGTGTCTCTTTTAGTGCCGGAAACTCAACAATAAGTTGGGCTATTCTGT
>JAYEIA010000227.1:0-7475 GCA_034659855.1 Bacteroidota bacterium | reverse complement strand
CTTTTTCGTTTTTGATTCATAAAAAAAAGACTCACGTAGCGTGGCTATGCTTACTTTTTTTTATTTCTCAAAAAGCAAAAAATAACGGCAACTTATACGACATCTCACACTTGACATGACACTAGTGAATTAATATCTTTTGAGGATATTGAAAATTATCAGCGGCAGATTTGGATTAATACTGCAAAAAAGAATAAAAAAGTTGTTGATTAAGCTGAAGCCGAGTATTGCAGTTTGTTTTACTTCTCAGGCATACAACCCGGTATTTTTAGGCTCAGTTTTCGAGCATGATTCATTCAACAATAAATCCAAGATCTCTGCATTTTATTTCCACTCCTTGGTTTTGTTTAAAAACAATATCTCTAATGAAAAAATTTGAACCTTTGGGGAGGGTTTTGATGAATTTTTTTTGAGAATAGGTCAATTTATTATCCGATGAATAGTATTTTTCACTACTGAACATCTTTTTTGACATTGCGAACGAAATTATCGTTCCTCCGGCTTCAGGTATATTTTCGGGCCATAGGGCCTCTAAACTATTAGCTCGCAACATCTCCTGTTTTCGAATGATGCCGCCCCGGCTGCCGGCAAATGTAATCACCGGTTTGGGCAGATTTGAAATTTTAAAAATCTTTGAACTTTCTTCAATGGTGTCGCCTTGGGAGTTTATGGTACAGGCTGTTATTTTCGAGAACCCTTTCTCAAAAACATGTACAATATAGTTGCCGTTTTGCCCTTCAATTTCTCCTTTCGAAACGCTAACTTTTAATTGCAGGCTGTCTTCATTGGTGGCGGCAATGTACAATTCGTTGTCAATACCTATGTACAGCGACTCAACACTGTCGGCCTCCGAAATCCCGAAATCCGATAAATTGGTCGTATCGTTTACCACCAAAGACATAATACCGGCAGCACAGCCCGGTTTTCCCTCTATGAACGACATAAGTATATGGTAATTCCCTGATTTTGAGCAACTGAACTCAAAGCTGTTGCTGTAAATTTGCTTGTCCAAATCCAAATTTCCGGCAAGTAAATGTCCTCTTTGAAAGAGCTGCATTACCGCTTTACTTTCGTATTGTCGGGCATTTTCAATATTAAATCGATATAAATTGCCCCGGATAAGATAGGCTGAAAACTTGGCAACTTTTGCCGGGTCGTCTGTTTTTGCTTTTGTATATTTTATTTTAAATTCTTTCAAAAAATATGCATCTATACCACTTTGGTCAATGGCTTTTTTTATCAGTGTTTCGTCGCATTGGGCGAATACTGTTTGCTGAAATCCGAAGAATACCGGCAAAAGCCATAGGGCAACATAAATGATTGTTCGGTTCGATTTCTTATGCATTGTATCTATTTTATGTTTAATTTATTGTATCTTATTTTTGCTTTTATCATAATATTGAATCGGTTCTTATCGGTCTGAAACCAACGGTGAGACAAAGAATAATGCCATGTTTTGTTTTTTCTCTTTAAATTGTAAGCCAACATTTGTCCGTAAATTAAATCTTTGAGTTCCGGTTCCTTGTTAAGTTCGGTAAACTCATTTTCTTGGTACCTGCTTTCAAAATCAGGAGGATATACGCCTTGTATGGCCACAAAAAATCCCTCAGCCGGAGCAGTTATTCTGTACTGAGAAATCTCTGCCGTAAACCAGCCGGCATTTTGGGGGCGAAGGATGATAACATCATGCATGAGATCTTTTCCGGGCTTGTAGCCTGTACTGTCAGCGGCATAAATTCTTAGTCTGAACGGAGCCGAAATATTACCTTTGCCGGAAAGCTTGAAACTTACTGATTTTACTTTGCCCCGGGCACTTTCGGGGTTTTCAATGAACAGAGCCGCCTGCTGTCCGTGTGTATCAATATATACTGAACCAAAAGCAATCAGACCTGCATTTCCGCTTTTTTTTGTAAAATAATCAGTAGCTTTGATGTTAATATTTTCCAACGGGTAGGTTTTTCTTTTCAGAAATATTGGGTTAACCGATTTGGAGTACTTCTGCGGGCTTACCGTTCGGCTGTTGTAGCCCAATGCCGCTATCCGAATTGAGTCTTTAGCCTGGCTGTTATACTGCAATTCAAACCGACCGGAATAGTCGGCAATAACGGCTTCCTCGGTGGGCAGTATTAGTATACCGGCATAGGGTATCGGTAATTTTGATTCGGCATCCAGCACCTGCCCTTTCATTGTTTTTACGGCTGAAACTTTGTTTTTTTGCGTCAGAATAATTTGTTCGTTATAGCAAATGTAATTCATGTTGGTATTTCTGAAAAGTTGCGTTAGAAAATCCTTTAAACTCATATTCTCACAATCAATGCTTTTCCTGATATTTAAATCCGGCATATCGCTTCTGTAGGTATATGAAATATTGTATTTCACCGCAGTATATTTGATGTAATTTCTGATACTTTCCGATTTTTTTGACACAGAAATTGCCCTGTTGAGCACCTTTTGTTGATTTTGAGCTATGCAGTTTTGGCTGTATAACATGGTGAACAATAGAATGATAAGATATTTTTTCGACTTATTGGGCACTTATTATTATCGTGTTTTTCAGGGTATCTATTTTTACTTCCTGTGTGAGTTCAATGGCTTTCAAAATATCTGCAGCCTCAAGGTCTTTATACCTACCGCTAAACGGAATTTCTCCGGCCGTTTGGTCTGTTTCAATAGTTATTCCGTAAAATTTTGATATATCTTCAGCGACTTTTTTAAGTGTTGTGTTTTCAAAAATTAAGGCTCCCGATTTCCAAGCAGAATGATTACGATTGTAAACTGTACTTGACTTTAGTTTTTTTGTCTTTTTGTTGTATATCATTGACTCATTATCAGTTAGTAGTTTTTTGTTTTTGCGATTTACTGATGTAAACTCTACTTTACCCTCATCCAAATCCACCCTCAAAACATCCTCTTTGTTGCGGGCTCTTAGGTTGAATTTTGTTCCGTGTACGGTAATATTTCCGCTTTGAGTTTCAATTATAAATTTGTTGTCTCCCGGTTTTACTTCAAAATAGGCCTCCCCGTCCAATTTTACGGTTCTTGTTTCTTTTGCGAAGGTTTCCGGAAACTTCAGCTCGCTGTTCTCATTAAGAGTAACAATAGTACCGTCGCTCAATGTTATCGGTTTTATTTCATTTTGAGCTGAGACAACAATGGTTACACTTTCGTTTTTATTCATAAAAATAAAATAGCCGGTGATACTGCTCAAAATCAGAATAAGAAGTACAGCCGCAATTCTTCTCAGGGTAGGGGACAACCCAAGGTTTAAGCCCCTTTCACCGTCTATTTTTTCCGAAATCGACCGGAAGGCTGCTTCCTTATTAAATTCGGTCTCCGGAAAAGTTTCTCTTTGTTCAAAAGCATGTATTTGTTCATAGAGTTTTTTTAATTTCGGATTCCCGGAAAGGAGTTTGTTCATTTCCGATTGTTCCGATTGGCTTAATTTGTCGTATATCTCTTTTGCGGCAAGCTCGTGTAATCTCTGTGTTGCTTCCATTCTTATTTTAGTTTAGGTATATTTTTGATAAATGCGGTTTAAGATACTCTCGGAGTTTCTTCAAAGCCGTTCCCATTTGATTTTCAACGGTTTTTGGCGAAATTTTTTTATAAATTGCAATTTCTTTGTATGTCAAGCCCGAATTTCTGCTCAGCAAGTATATATCCTTACATTTGGGCGGTAGCAATTTTATGCCTTCGCTGTGTAATCGGCTGAAATGCTTTTTATTAATCACCTCCGATTTGTGTTCGCGTTCATTTTTTTGTATGTCAAAATCATAATTGTTCAGCATCTGATAGTGTTTGTCTTTAAACCCGTTGAGTACCGTATTTCTCACAGCGGTGTACAAATAAGCTTTAATGCTTGTATTGATATTTAATCGGTTTCTTTTTTTCCAAAACTCTACAAAAACTTTCTGAACTGCTTCCTCGGCCGCACTTTTGTCTTTGGTGTATGATAAAGCAAAGCGTGCCAGAGCAATATAGTATTGATCGAATAACAATTTAAAAGATTTTTTGCTTCCCGATTTAATTTCATCGAGTAATGTTTTTTCGTTTTGTTTCACCGGTTTATTTTGTATCTATGACTGTTCAAATATTGAGTACCCCTAACCTGAATAATTAGCTACGCTGAGGTGCAAGCACGTTCATGCATTTTTTTAGATTCGTATACGAGGAACTAAATCTGCCGACATAGTATTCTATTTTAAAGGTTTAGATAGCAAGTAGACGCATTTTAAAAAATGCACTTTAGTGAAAAATAATAAAATATAAATTGTAATAAAAGCAATATATTTATCTGAAAACAAGTAATTTAAAACTAATTTATTATTTTTCATGAACTATTCAGACTAAAATGAGTTTTTATAATTTCAATATTAAAAATAATTTAGCAAACTATTATAGAGTCCGGTCTAAAAAGTATGTTTTATTTTAGCAAAACAATTCATATGCTTGATTATCGGAGTTTTATAAATTATTTTACAATTAATTTAAAACTCTTATTTTTAGCACTTTAACGTTATAAACTTTCAACTTTATAACTTTTAAACTGAACTCATTATAAGATAAACAATTTTTATGACTCCAACTTTAGTTTTTAGTATAATCGCCGGATATTTTGCTTTATTAATAGCAATCTCGTATATAACCGGGAGAAATAGTAATTCGGCATCTTTTTTTACGGCCAACAAACGTTCACCTTGGTATTTGGTCGCTTTCGGAATGATTGGAGCCTCACTTTCCGGAGTTACATTTATTTCGGTGCCCGGAGAGGTCGGCAATAGTGCTTTCTACTATTTTCAGGTCGTATTAGGATATCTCGTCGGCTATTTTGTAATTGCAACGGTTTTATTGCCTTTGTATTATAAAATGAATTTGGTATCCATTTACACCTATTTAGAAAAACGATTTGGAAGCCGAGCGTACAATACCGGTTCAGCGTTCTTTTTGTTGTCGAGAGTTGTGGGCTCCTCATTTCGCTTGTTTTTGGTCGCCGGGGTTTTGCAAATCGGTTTTTTTGATGCTTTCGGCATACCGTTCTATATCACCGTTCCGGTTACCATTGCTCTCATTTGGGTATATACCTACCGTGCCGGAATAAAGACAATCGTTATTACGGATACCCTACAAACCCTGTTTATGATCACGGCTGTACTGGTCAGTATTATAATTGTAGGAGGCGAGTTAAATCTGAGCCCGAGCGAAATAGCCGGACGGGTCAGCGAGCACGAGTACTCGAAAATATTTGATTGGAAGTGGCGTTCGGAAACCAATTTTTTCAAACAATTTATAGCCGGGGCATTTATTGCTATTGTTATGACAGGACTTGACCAAGATATGATGCAAAAGAATTTGACTTGCAAAACTCTAAAAGAATCACAGAAAAATATGTTTTGGTTCAGTCTTATTTTGGTCCCGGTCAATTTATTGTTTCTGTCTTTGGGTGTGATGCTGTATATTTATGCCGAACAAACCGGTATTAGTTTACCCCAATCAACCGATGAGCTTTATCCCTTGTTGGCATTGAATAATTTTTCAGTTTTTGCCGGCATTATGTTCTTGTTGGGAATTACAGCGGCGGCTTTTTCAAGTGCCGATTCAGCTTTAACCTCCTTAACCACAGTGTTTTCGGTAGATTTTCTGAAGTTGGACATTAATGATGAATCCCAAAAATTAAAACGCACAAAGCGGTATGTACATCTCGGATTTTCGGTGCTGTTGTTCATTGTAATTTTGTTGTTTGATGCATTGAACAACGACAGTGTAATAAATTCGGTATTCAAAGCCGCCTCATATACCTACGGGCCTTTGTTGGGAATGTTTGCTTTTGGCTTATTCACTAAATATAAAGTAAAAGATAAGGCCATACCCTATGTTGCCGTAATTTCACCCATACTGTCTTATCTTCTGAATTTATATTCGGAAGACTTGTTGTTTGGCTATAAATTTGGGTTTGAATTATTAATAGTAAACGGCTTACTCACTTTTATCGGTATGCTGATTTTTTCTGAAGGAAAAAGCGATCAGTTGTACACAAAATAAAATTACCAACAACTATGCACGTAAATATTGAAATAAAAGCTGCTGCGAACAATCATTCTGAAATACGGCAGATACTGAAACAAAAGAATGCCGAGTTTATCGGCACCGACCCCCAAAAGGATACATATTTTAGAGTAAACAACGGACGATTGAAGTTGCGTGAGGGCAATATTGAAAACAGCTTGATACACTACAACCGAGAAAACAAACAAGGCCCGAAGCAATCAGATGTTCTCTTGTATAAATCAAATCCAAAGTCGAGTCTTAAAGAAATTTTGGTGAATTCTTTGGGCGTATGGGTTGTTGTTGACAAGCTGCGAGAAATATATTTTATCGAAAATGTAAAGTTCCATATAGACCGTGTAGAAGGTTTGGGAAACTTTGCAGAAATTGAGGCCATTGACAAAGATGGCTCCTTAGGCGTAAAGAAGCTTACCAAGCAATGCAACTATTATTTAGAATTGTTCGGAATTCCTGATGAGCAATTAATGTCAGAATCGTACAGTGACATGCTTTTAAAGATTTCAAAATCCGAAGACTTCAAAACGTCCAAAGACTTTTGAACGTCTCCGGACAATATCCATATTAACCAAAGCAATAAAAATGTCCCGGATCTTAGAATTAGGTAAAAAAAAACGTTCAAATTCTAAAATACCTTCTGATTAGTCAGAAACATCGGTTTTCGGAGCAGCATACCGCATTAATATTCGATAACGTAGAGAACGAGAATATAAGCCCCTGCTGCTGATATGGTCAATGATTTTATCTCTGTCAGTATTTTCATCTTTCATTTTTTGTACTCTACGCTTAAATTTAAGGTAAAACAATCGACCGATAACAGCATCCGTTAAGAGAGCAATTAGTATCAGAACTCCTATCCCTCCGGACATACCCCAAGGTCCGCCTATATCTTCAAGAATGTCGGTAATAGCCGCCGCCCCCGAAGCACTGCTGAAAAGTTTAAGGAAATTAGCAAGTCCCCAGGGAATAAGCAATGCAAAGAATTTACGTATAATGATATCCATAATGTTTAATTTCTTTATACAAACAGCACAAAAGCCCTGCCGGATTTTCCTGCAGGAGGTTATGAATATTAAAAATAAAAACAGCGGAAAGAGCTATAAGAAATACCGGGAATATTTCTTTTGGGATAAATTATTTAAAAATCGGAATAAATTTTAAAAATATTTTGGTGGTTAAAAATATAGTAGTACATTTGCAACCGCAATAAAGGGAAGATATTATTATACTTTAAAATATATTGCGGGGTGGAGCAGTTGGTAGCTCGTCGGGCTCATAACCCGAAGGTCATAGGTTCAAGTCCTGTCCCCGCTACTGTGAAACCGATTCAGAGATGAGTCGGTTTTTTTATTATCGGTTTTTGTGGTACAGTTGGGTTCTTCGGGCTCCTATCCGTCCGCTGACGGACATAGGTT
>JAYEIA010000226.1:0-7529 GCA_034659855.1 Bacteroidota bacterium | reverse complement strand
TTTTAGCACTTTAACTTTAGAAACTTTCAACTTTATAACTTTTTAAACTGAACTCACTACTTATAAACAAATTTGAAAGACAAAGATAAATAATGTTCGCATTAAACCTGAAATTAGTAGCCGGTTTAAACAACCCCCATATTTGCTCCGCTTCGAATAGGTGACGGAGCTTTGAACCATCTCATCTTCAAAGCTTTCTGTACTCCTTATAGATCATACGCAAACTCTCCTCGGCTCCTCCCGAAAAGGAGAAACTGCCTTGATATGAACGATTAATTTCCGGATCTCGGGGATTAATACGTATCATGGGTGTATCAAATAATTTGGAAATTTGTTCCGAAAAACGTCTCACCGTCGGCAATGCACTTCCGGCACCGGCTTCAATCACCACAATATTCTCATTTGAAAATTGGCGTAAAAAATTATCCAAGCGCTGTTGCTGTTCTCTCGATCGAGTACTTATCCATCCCCAGTCTCCGAACATCAAAATATTCGGACGAGCCAAGCCCCCGCAATTCGGACAAACGGGTAACGGATGTTCTGCTTTAAACGTTTCTTCATCCAAAGGAATATCATGATCCGGTGCGTCATAAATATGCTCGGAACACCCCTTTAGGCATTGAAAGTGATGAATAGAGCCGTGAACTTCCACCACTCGATTGGTGTCAAAACCGGCTTGTTGAAAATGCCCGTCCACGTTGGAGGTATAGGCAAAATATCCATGCGGGGCGGCTTTCCCCATTTCCAAAAGATAGTCGAATCCTCTGTGGGGTGCTGTGTTTCGATACATATTAAAACGATGCCCGTAAAATGCCCATGCTAATTGAGGATCACTCTCAAACCACTGAGGATTAGCCATATCAATAAATGAATACCCCAATTTACGAATGGGCGGATAAGCCTTCCAAAACCCCTCATCTCCTCTGAAATCCGGCAAACCGGAATCAACCCCCATGCCGGCTCCCGAACTAAATATCAGGGCATCGGCAGCTTTAATCAATTTTGCCGCTTCTTTGTGTTCTCTTTTCTCCATAGTAATCGTTTAACTACAAATATAAGAAAAACCTTCGAAAAGTTTTTTATATTTTCAGACTTCGTCTGTTTTAATATTTTAAATAGCTAAACTCCTTTAATATAGAGGTTGCTATATGATTTTGCGATATAATTGGGCACAGGCATTATTTGAAGAAGACCCAAACGACTAATAGTGAGACAGATAGCAATAGCTGTGAATTTGTTTCAAAATTTGTTTTATCAGGCATTCAAGCACTTACAATTATACACAATGTCCATTTTTTTATATTAAAACAGACGAAGTCTGATTTTGTTACATTCTGAAAATAAAATAAGGCGTTCCCTTTTCTCAACCGGATTTGTATCTTTGAGCATTAAGGAGCTGTGCAAAAATAACTTCACATTTTTAACGTCCTCATTGTATCATTTTACCGCCTCAAAAAAAACTCATTTCGTAAAATTCGTCTATTTCCGTTCAGACACTAATTAGAAAAATGAACTATCCGTATTCTATGTCTTCAGCTTTTACAGAAAATGAAATTATAAGTTATTATATTTGCAGAAAGCGAATATTTTGAATTTATAAATTTACAAGATTTTATTCCCTGCGAATTATTAGAGCAAATGAAATATAAATCATTTTGGCTATAATTTAAAATGACGTTGTTTTTCCGGAGGTTTAGCATGTTATCTTGTAAAAACCTTATAATCATCATATTCAAAATAACACCTCTTATTCTAAACTATAGCAATTATTTTACAACTGACTTAAAACTCATATTTTTAGAACTTTATAACTTTTTCAACTGAACTCATTATATCCCTTAAAATATCAAGTTACGCCATGAAAAATAAGCTGAAACTAATCAATGACCCGGTTTACGGATTTATAAATATTCCGGAAGAAATTATTTTTGATTTGCTCAATCACCCCTATATGCAACGTCTCAGACGCATTACCCAACTCGGACTCACAAACTATGTGTATCCCGGGGCAAACCACAAACGGTTTGAACATGTATTGGGAGCCACGCACCTTATGAATTTAGCTTTGGATGTTCTTCGGGTCAAAGGGGTTTCAATATCTAAACAAGAAAAATCCGGAGCACTTACGGCCATACTTTTGCATGATATTGGTCACGGACCATTCTCCCACACCCTGGAACGCAGTTTCTTTGAATCAGTTTCTCACGAAGATTTATCACTAATTTTCATGAAGCGCCTGCAAAAGGAATTCCCGTCATTTCCGGGTTCGGCCATTGAAATTTTCAATAATTCACATCCCAAAAAATTTCTGCACCAATTGGTTTCCGGTCAATTGGACACCGACAGACTGGACTATCTCAGCCGCGACAGTTTTTATACCGGCGTCATTGAAGGGCGAATCGGATCGGCTCGTATCTTGAAAATGTTGGACGTGAGAAATTCTGAAATTGCCATTGAAGAAAAGGGAATCTACTCAGTAGAGAAATTCCTTATTGCCCGGCGTATTATGTATTGGCAAGTGTATTTGCACAAAACAGTTCTTGCTGCAGAACAAATGCTTATGAAGGCATTGCAACGTGCCCGAGAACTTTTCGCAGAAAGAGATTTGCCGGCAAGTCCTGCGGTAAAATTTTTCCTTACTCGCCGGGTTAATCAACATAATCTGAATACAACAGACGACACCGGAAAAACGCCCGTTGACCATTTTGCCCAACTGGATGATTATGACATCATTATGGCTTTAAAATTATGGATAAATGACAAAGACACCGTATTATCCGAACTGTCAAAACGGATAATTCATCGGAACTTGTTTAAAGTACAAATTCAAGATAAATCCTTTGACCCGGAAATTATTCATAAAAAACGAAGAGAACTGAAATCCGAATTAAATATCTCGGAAACCGAGGCAGAGTATATGGTATTCAGCAATAAAATTACAAATAAAGCCTACAGTTACCATAAATCTGCACCAATAAATATATTAACCAAAACGGGTGATATTAATGATATTGCTGATGCATCCGATATTTCAAACATTAAAACACTTTCGGAAACTGTGGAAAAACACTTTTATTGTTTCCCGGAGCTGTAGAAATTCATAAAAATATTTTTTATTAGTTAAAATTAGTTAAAATAACTATTTTTGTGAAAATTCATATTTTTTACGACTGGTTTTCCGAAAATGGAGGTACAGCAAGAATTAAATACACATGAAATATACAGCTAAACAAATTGCAGAACTTTTAGGCGGGTTCGTTGAAGGAAACGAGAATACGGAAATTAATGACGTATCAAAAATTGAAGAAGGAAAACCCGGAACGCTCTCTTTTTTGGCCAACCCAAAATATGCCGAATACCTCTATACAACAAAGGCCTCTGCAGTAATTATCAACAAAGATTTTGAACTCAAACAGCCCATTGAAACCAATCTAATTCGGGTCAATGATGCCTATCAGTCTTTTGCCGCCTTACTGGATATATATCAACAATTTAAAACGACAAAAACCGGCATCTCACCAAAGGCAACCGTGGAAGACTCCGCAACTTTTGGGGAAGAGGTTTATCTGGGAGCTCATGCATATATCGGTGAAAAAGTAAGCCTGGGTGACGGCGTAAAAATTTACCCTAATTCATACATCGGAGACGGAGTAAGCATTGGAGATAATACAATAATACATGCCGGAGTAAACATATATCACGACTGTGTTATAGGAGAATCATGCACCATACACGCCGGAACAGTAGTTGGCTCCGACGGTTTTGGATTTGCCCCTCAAGAGGGGAAAGAATATAAGAAAATACCGCAAATCGGTAAAGTAATTATTCATGGCAATGTAGAAATTGGAGCAAACTGCACAATTGACCGGGCAACAATGGGGGCTACCGTTATAGGAGAGGGCGTAAAACTGGATAACCTTATACAAGTTGGCCACAATGTTGTAATCGGCAAGCATACCGTTATCGCCTCACAAACCGGAATTTCCGGATCCACAAAAATCGGGTCTTATTGTATGGTTGGGGGCCAAGTGGGCTTTTCCGGGCATATTGAAGTTGCCGATAAAGTTAAAATCGGTGCTCAATCCGGTTTATTAAAATCTGAAAAGAACGAAGGTACAGTTCTGCAAGGCAGCCCGGCTGTTCCAATAAAAGACTTTTACAAATCACAAATCATTATCCAAAAGCTTCCTGAAATGTACAGGGAACTGAATTCACTCAAAAAAAGTAAGTAATTGATAATAAACAATATGAATAGCAAACAATATACGTTAAAAACCGAGTTTACTGCTTCAGGAAGTGGTTTACATACCAATTCGGAAGTAAGCATTACCGTAAAACCTGCTGAGGAAAACCACGGGTACATTTTTCAACGCATTGACCTTGAAGGGAAACCTCTGATTCATGCTTTGGCTGAAAATGTTATCGAAGCATCACGTTCAACAATAATTGCAGAAAACAAGGTTAGTGTTGCGACCATTGAACACCTCATGTCGGCACTATATGCCTCCGATGTAGATAATGCCCTGATTGAAATAGACGGTCCCGAAGTTCCAATTATGGACGGCAGTGCCAAATATTTTATTGACTCCATTGAGAAAACCGGCATAACTGAACAGAATGCGGAACGAAATTACTATACAATAACAGAAAAACTCAGTTACACTGATGCCGAAAAAGGGATAGAAATCAATGCCTACCCTGATGATGATACAAGCTATACTGTACTGATTGATTATAACTCAAAAGTTTTAGGAAACCAGTATGCTCAAATTAAAGATTTTAAAAATTATAAAACCGAAATTGCCGGCTGCAAAACCTTTGTTTTTCTGAGAGAATTAGAAGTCCTTTTGAGTAACAATCAAATTAAGGGTGGCGACTTAAAGAACGCTTTAGTTATTGTAGAAAAAGAAACAACCCAAAAAAAACTGGATGAATTGGCTGATTTATTTAATAAGCCGAGAAAACAATACAAAGGTCCCGGCTTTTTAAATAATCAAGACTTATCATTCCCCAATGAACCGGCCAGACATAAACTCTTGGATTTAATCGGTGATTTTGCTTTGGCAGGCGCAAGAATAAAAGGCCGAATATCGGCCAATCGCCCCGGACATTATGCGAATACTGAATTTATCAAGTCCATTAGGAAAGAAATAAAAAAATCACAACGAAAAAACTTTGCCCCGAATATTGATGTCAATGCCAAGCCCCTCTACGACATTATGCAAATCAGGGAAATTCTGCCTCATCGTCCGCCGTTTCTTTTGGTTGATAAAATTATGACGCTGACCGAAAAAGAGGTGGTCGGGGTAAAAAATGTAACGATGAACGAACCGTTCTTTGTCGGACATTTCCCGGGGGAACCGGTTATGCCCGGAGTTTTGATTATTGAAGCCATGGCTCAAACCGGGGGAATATTGGTCTTAAATACAGTGCCTGACCCGGAAAATTATCTGACATATTTTTTAAAAATTAATAACGTCCGATTCAAAAACAAAGTCGTTCCCGGTGACACATTGGTTTTCAAATTAATCTTATTAAGTGACATACGCAGAGGATTGGCAAATATGCAAGCCTATGCCTTTGTCGGCGACAAAATAGTTGCTGAAGGAGAATTATTAGCACAAATAGCAAAAGACCCAAATAAATGATACACAAACTCGCAAATATTCATCCTGATGCTCAAATAGGTAAAAACGTAACTATAGAAGCTTTTGTAACTATTGACAACAATGTAGTAATTGGTGACGGTTGCCGAATTGACACCAACGCTGTGATACGCTCAGGAGCAAGATTAGGAAAAAACGTGCAAATATTCTCAGGAGCTGTTATATCTGAAATACCTCAAGATCTAAAATTCCAAGGAGAAGAAACCACTACAGAAATAGGCGACAATACATTGATTCGAGAATATGTTACCATAAACAGGGGAACAGCAGCAAAGAAGAAAACCATTATTGGAAAAAATTGTCTTTTCATGGCCTACTCTCATATTGCTCACGATTGCAAAATAGGCAATAATGTAATACTGGTAAATGCAACACAAGTAGCCGGAGAGGTTGAAATTGACGATTTTGCTATTTTGGGTGGTTCCACACTCGTACACCAATTTTGCAAAATAGGAAAACATGCCATGACACAAGGCGGTTTGAAGGTTTCAAAAGATGTACCTCCTTTTGTAAAAGCAGCTCGCTCGCCGGCATCGTATATGGGTGTCAACTCTATTGGTCTCAGACGCAGAGGATTTTCAAACCCACAAATTGACCATATCAGAGATATATATCGTATAATATTCACACAGGGTTTGAACTACAAAAACGCTATACAAACCGTAAAAGACAAAATAAAGGACAGCGAAGAAAGAACTTTAGTTTTAGAGTTCTTCAAAAATTCAAGTCGAGGAATCATTCAAGGCATGCGAACTAATAATCGGAAATAATGTAATGAGGTTGGTCTAAAAGGTTGTAACGTTGAATGTACTCCGGAAAGTCTTTTTTTGACAGGATTGACAAGATTTACATGTTTTTGTTAAATCATAAAGTCCTTATTATTAACACAACACTAACATCGACTTTCCAAATTTTGTTAGGTGTGCGAGCTTTCCGTGCTACCCGTTGTATCTGTGTGATGTTTTTACCACACAGAATTCAGCCGGATAGCCGGATACAAATTTCTGTCAGGTGAAAACACCATAGCCGTCAAGCTAAAACGTTAATTAGTTGAATTACAGTCTGTATTAAGTTGTAATTTTGATTATTTTTCGGAGGTTGAGCATAATGTTTGCAAAACAAGCCCCGAAACCGTTTTTTGCTGTTTTATGAGATCGGTTTCGACTTCGCTCAACCTCCGAAAGTAAAAAAATATTGCTCTAACAAACTGAATATATGCTGTTTATATTTTAACTTGACGGCTATGTTGAAAACACTTGATAGGTGCAGAATTACCTCAAAGGCTTGCCAAAATCAAACTTATTAATAAACTGCCCTTGCAGGGCGAACAAGCTCGTTTATTCCGGACCCGGTGCGTTGCACCGGGCTGAATTAAATTGCTCTTTCAGAGCGTTTCCAAACTTCGTAAAATAGACTCTTTTACAAGCAGACACGACAGTATATCGTTCTGAATAACAACGCATAAGGGAATAATACCAAATTAATTTCAACACGCCCGATAAATAAATTAAATTATATTTTTCTTTTTTTAGGCAAAAATTCTTTGCATAGCCATAGCTACGGAAATAATTTTTAACGACAAAAAAGGGAAATATAAATGATTTATATCGGGTGTTTTGATGTTAATTTGGTATAAATTACCGTTTAACTAAAACGTTGCATTTGTAACTTGAATTAAGCGAAATAAAAAACAAGTCAGCATAATATTGCTGACTTGTTTTTATAAGGTACTTCTAAAAAATTTTGTTTTTCAAATCACAGTCACCCTGCTTGCGCGCGTTTGTAACGCGTGCATCATATATAAATTTATAATTTTCAAGCAATCTAATTATTATGTTTCCTTTTTTTACGCTCACAAAAAAA
>JAYEIA010000225.1:0-7531 GCA_034659855.1 Bacteroidota bacterium | reverse complement strand
AATAATTGCCAACGCTAATAACAGAACATGGAAAAGAAAAAAACGGCACAATAAGTCGTATAAATCATTGAGTGTCAAGTGGTTAAATAAAAGTTAGTACTTTTAATAACGATAGTAATAAACCGAAAATGAAGAGCTTCTAAATACCCAACGCTTTATACATAAACCGTTGCTCACTCCGGCAACTCAATGAACTGCTTATAATGTTCATAACGTTCAAATATTTGATTAACATATGTATAAGGCTCTATTCCTCGAACGTAACCGAATTTTATAAATGAGCGATTATAGTCTTTGGGGTAGCTCAATTTCAAAATCATTTTGTCCACATTTTCATCCCATACTTTGGTTTCGAGCTTGTAATGTTCAGCTAATTTTTGAGCATCTTTAACATGAAAATAACCACAATTGTAAGAAGCTATGGCGAATTTTAGCCGTTGGACGGAATCCGGTATCATCTCAAATTTCAGCCATAATTTTTTGAGATATTTGGTGCCGCCTCGTATATTATCCTCCGGATTGTTTCTGTTGGTGATTCCGAGACCTTTCGCCGTGGCCGGCATAACTTGCATAAGGCCTTTGGCTCCTGCCCACGATTTTGCCAAGGGGTTGAACTGTGATTCTTGATATATCAGAGAAGCAACCAATCGCCAATCCCAATTTATTTTTTTTGAATAACGCTGTATTAGTTCATCGTATTGACTTATTTTATTATCGTTTAAACTAAAAAAATCACTTTTAATGCGGACCTTGAATTTATGTTCTTTCTTAAAATAACGGTTGTAAATAACATAGTAACCCACGGTCTTTTTGATATCTACTCCCCACTGATTTATTGCCGCCAATAATTCCGGTGAGTTTTTTCTGACCGCCCAACCTACTTTTTGAGAAAAACTGATGGGTACATCCACATCCAATATGGGCATATACGACGCATTAATTTTGGCAATATTATCATCGGCAATGGTATATTTGTATTCGCCCTCGGCCACTTTTTTTATAATCTTATCTGTACTCATATCACCGGGAACGGTGTCGATATATATCTTTTCGCCTATTTCTTCGGAAAGATTTTGCAAGCGCGCGGCATAGGAAGAGTTTTTTCGTACCGATATTGTATCTTTGCCCAATTCAACGGCATCATGTATGAGCTCTCTCTCTATGGCTGCCCATGTCATTTTTCGCCAATAGTCCGGTTTCTTTTGTACCAATACTTGATGAGTCAAATATAAATGCTCAGTAAAATTGACTTCTTGTTTTCGTTTTTTAGTAATCGTAAGCCCGTAAGCTACAATATCCACCGTCCCGGTATTCAGTTGGTCAAATTGGTCATCAATATTTTTGGAGATATGAAGATCCAATGTCAAATCCAAGTTCTTTGCAAGTTTTTTAAGTAACTCATACTCAAATCCCATGGGACGGCCTCGATATAAGAAATAACTTGTAGGACTGTACACCACTAAGGCTCTTAGGGTGTCGCCGGCCTTAATTTTATCTAAATCTCGTTCTATCGGATCTATCATTCCGGAATCATCTTTTGGTCGGTTTGAACAAGAGAAGAAATTAACAGTTAAAATAAATATTAATACATGGATTAAATGCCTCATAACGAAATTATTTTAATTGTTGATTGCTCAATATATAAAAAATAACTTGGTTTAAAATTTTTAATAATAAAAATTTCTTATATCCTTGCAGTTTAATTTTAAAATACTCCCCTATGAAATACTTTGTTCTGATTATTTTAATTGCAATGACCGTCGGATTGTCCAACTGTAAGGAAGGAAAATTGTTTACCTTTTATGTTGAAGATCAGACGACAACAACTATTGAAAATATTTTGCCTGTCGAGAGCCCCATTGATATTCCTACACCTGACATTACCACCAATTCAACGCAGGAATTTGAAAACCATGATACCAAAATTAATTTGGTCAAAGAAATTGTATTGAGAGAGTTGATGCTCACTATTATTTCACCGGATGATGAGGACTTTTCTTTTCTGAAAGATATTTCAATATATATTTCTGCCGACGGCGAAGAAGAAATACTTTTGGCTTCTTTGAATGATATAAATTCCGAAACAAACACCATTAGTTTGGAACTTACGGAGGAAATTTTGGATAATTACGTTAAAAAGGAAAGCTACAGCCTGCGAACAGAAGCTGTTACACGAGAAACTCTGCTTCGCGATGTGGACATTCAAATTGATCTTAAATTTAGGGTTACGGCTGATCTCATTTAAAAAAATTAGAGAAGATGTATTTACAAGCGAATGTCAATGAAATGATATTTGATACGGGACTTGCAAAAAATCCGAAAGTTATTGAGTGTGGGTTAGTTTGAGAAAATCGGTATAATAAAAGGAGGTTAATATAATTATTTTTAATTTTACACAAAGAAACTAAACAATAAGTAATGGCAGAACGTACAATTTTACAAAAAGCACAAATTTGGTTGAACGAAAAATATGACCCCGAAACTCGCCAAGCGGTCAGTGAGATGATTGAGAACGACCCCAAGGAACTTTCCGACTCTTTTTATAAAAATCTTTCATTCGGTACCGGCGGTATGCGAGGAATTATGGGGGTAGGCACAAACCGTATCAACAAATATACGATGGGATCTGCTACTCAAGGATTCAGTAATTATTTAAAAAAAGCATTTCGTTCCCAAAAGGAGATTTCGGTTGTTATAACTCATGATAACAGAAACAACAGCAGATATTTTGCCGAAGTTTGTGCTGATGTGTTTTCAGCCAATAGTATAAAGGTGTATCTTTTTGACGACTTGCGACCTACACCGGAACTTTCGTTTGCCGTCAG
Organism: Bacteroidota bacterium; assembly: GCA_034659855.1. GTDB lineage: Bacteria > Bacteroidota > Bacteroidia > Bacteroidales > JAADGE01 > JAYEIA01. The sequence goes on along the minus strand of JAYEIA010000225.1, from coordinate 4,706 downwards.
AGAATTAAATTGCCAAGGCGGAGTAATGCTCACGGCGTCTCACAACCCCAAAGAATATAACGGGTATAAGGCCTACTGGGACGATGGTGCACAGGTTACACCCCCTCACGATACCAATATAACAGAAGAGGTAAACGCCGTAAAAATTGTTGAGGACATTAATTTTGACCGAAAGGCAGAATTAATTCAAAGCATCGGAAAAGCAATCGATGAAAAATATATCAACAGATTGAAGAGCCTTTCTTTGTCGCCGGAAATTATAAAAAAGCAGGCCGATTTTAAAATTGTTTATACGCCTTTGCACGGTACCGGAGTAAAAGCTGTTCCGGAAGCCCTAAAAGCTTTTGGGTTTTCACAGATATACAATGTGCCCGAGCAAGATAAAACAGACGGCAATTTCCCGACAGTAGTTTCACCAAACCCCGAAAATGCCGAAGCTCTGACCATGGCATTAAAGAAGGCTGAAGAAACAAATGCCGACATGGTGGCCGCCACCGATCCGGATGCCGACAGGGTAGGGATAGCCGTAAGGGATTTGAATAATGAATTTGTATTGCTTAACGGCAATCAGACGGCAAGTGTGCTCATTTATTATTTGTTAAAACGGCATGCCGATAAAAAACTGCTGAAAGGCAATGAATACATTGTTAAAACGGTGGTAACTACGGAGTTGTTGGCAGATATCGCCAATCATTTTGATGTGGAATATTTTGATACGCTTACCGGCTTTAAGTATATTGCTGAAGTAATTCGAAAATACGAAGGAAAGAAAAAATTTATCGGCGGCGGAGAAGAAAGTTACGGTTACCTTGCCGGAGAGTTTGTGAGAGATAAAGATGCGGTGATGTCCACGGCGCTTATTGCCGAAGCTGCGGCTTGGGCTAAAGAAAACGGGTCATCATTCTATGAATTGCTCGTGGAGATATATGCCCAATTCGGATTTTATAAGGAAGCCTTGGTCAATTTGGTGAAAAAAGGTCAGGCGGGTGAAAACGAAATAAAGCAAATGATGACGGATTTCAGAGAAAATCCTCCGCAACAAATTTCCGGCTCTCGGCTTGTAACCATAAAAGACTTTTTGACTTCGGAAAAGAAGAGTATGGTTGACGGAACAACCACTGCAATTGATTTACCGCCATCTAATGTCATTCAATTTTTTACTGAAGACGGTGCAAAAATTACGGTTCGTCCTTCGGGAACCGAACCGAAAATTAAATTTTATATTGGCGTAAAGGCTGACCTTTGCTGCAAAGAAAACTTTGAATCCGTAAATTCCGAACTGGAATCAAAAATTGAAAAAATTACATCTGATTTGAACTTGTAATGCCGGGTTGAGTTGGAGAAACGCATGAAACTTAGTTTTCAGAATATTCGGAATGCTTGCATTGGTGAGATGCAAAGGTCTTATGGAATCCGTTAATTCTACTTAACGAAGTTTGGAAACGTTCTGAAAGAGCAATTTAATTTAGCCCGGTGCAACGTGCCGGGTCCGGAATAAACGAGGAGCTTGTTCGCCCTGCAAGGGCAGTTTATTAATAAGTTGCCTTTACAAGGCGAGACTAAAATTGACAATAGCCCAAGGCGTTGCCTTGGGCTGAAATAAACCGGGCTTTCAGCCCGTCACGGAAAACTCGTACTGAATTAATTTAGACCACCGGGCCAATTTTTAATTTATTATAACTTCGTAAAGTAGCTGCTTTAAACTGCTTGAAAAACAGAATAATACAGCTTGTTTTGCAAATGATTTGTATGAAAGAATTAAGCTGAAAATTATGTTTGCCGTACCTGTTTATCTTTTTTTAGGTGTTTGTATTTGACTTTCAGGCTAAATATACCTGAGTCCGGCTTAAAAAGCATGTTTTATTTTAGTAAAATAAGTTATGTGTTTAATTATCAGAGTTTTATTAATTGTTTTACAATTAACTTAAAACTATTATTTTTTAGCACTTTAACTTTATAACTTTTTAAACTGAACTTATACCTTAACTAAAAATAATTGTAACTTTTTGCCGTACACTTTCGTTTTATCAGTAACAAACAATTTTAAAAGGATTTGATTTTAGTGTGTAACAAATTAGGGGGAATTCTATATGTTTGATTTTAAAACAAATAGAATAAGGTGATAAGGTTTTATTTTTTTGATTGACAGTTCTACTAAGCAATAGTTCGTTAAATTTTTATAATTAGCTGATATTCAGTACCTTACAAAGCAAGCCGCGAGCAAGTTAAAGTGTTGATTATTATGTGCTTAGTTCGTAATTCGTAATTTAACGAAGTGTTGACTAAGGTAAAACAAAAAATAAGGTTTCTTTTGGGGTCAAAAATCTTATAAATTGGAGCAACCTTAACAGAAAAATTGCAAAAGAGTGAATATCATCCTTATTACCTTATTGATTTTCCAAAGAATGTATGTCTCTTAATATGCTATAAACTCATACCATTCATGTATTTGTTGACGAAGAATATGTTATGAATTCAAACGGCAGAAATATCGAGCAAATCCGAGCTTTTTCAAGAATTAAATAATCCAAATAGAGGATTGTCGCATAGATACTCAAAATTAAACATACAAAAAAGGGAAGCCTGAAATTAGCTTCCCTTTTCTTAATCATAATTTAATTTTAAATGATGGATTAGTCCAAAGAACCAATCATTTTTTCAGGCACCACCCATTCGTCAAATTCTTCATTTGTTAAAAATTTAAGTTCAATGGACGCCTCTCTTAATGTTTTATTTTCGGCATGAGCTTTTTTGGCAATTTTAGCTGCTTTCTCGTATCCGATTTTTGTATTCAATGCAGTAACCAGCATGAGTGAATTTTCTAAGTTATGCTTTATCACGTCAAGATTGGGTTCAATACCCACCGCTAAGTTGTCGTTAAAAGACAAGCATGCATCACCCAATAATTGGGCAGACTCCAGTAGATTATGAATCATAACCGGCTTGAAAACATTCAATTGAAAATGACCTTGCATTCCGCCAATATTTATGGCAGAATCATTACCGATTACCTGTGTGCAAACCATGGTGATAGCTTCTATTTGAGTCGGATTTACTTTTCCGGGCATAATTGATGAACCGGGTTCGTTTGCCGGAATTATGATTTCTCCGATTCCTCCGCGCGGTCCGGATGCCATTACACGCATGTCGTTGGTAAATTTCATGATACCGGCGGCTATGGTTTTTAATGCGCCTGATGTTTCTATTACAGCATCGTGTGCCGACAGGGCTTCAAATTTATTTGGTGCCGTTATAAAATCATAACCGGTAAATTCTGATATTTTTTCAGCTACCAATTTATCATAACCCTTAGGAGTATTTAATCCGGTACCAACGGCTGTTCCGCCGAGTGCCAACTCCTGAATATGAGGGATGGTGTTTTTTATGGCTATCAGGCCGTGGTCAAGTTGCGAAACATAGCCCGAAAATTCTTGTCCTATAGTTAACGGAGTCGCATCCATCCAGTGTGTTCTCCCGTTTTTTACAACCTTTGAAAACTCTTCGGCTTTTTTATTGAGTGTGTTTCTCAAGGTCGTAATACCCGGAATTGTAGTTTCCATCAACATTTTGTAGGCCGCAATATGCATGGCTGTGGGGAATGTATCGTTGGATGATTGAGATTTATTAACATCGTCGTTGGGATGAATTAATTTATCTCCTTCCCCTAATTTTCCTCCGTTAAGAACATGGGTCCGGTTTGAAACGACTTCATTGACATTCATGTTTGACTGAGTGCCGGAACCGGTTTGCCATATTACCAAGGGAAACTGGTCGTTTAGCTTGCCGTCAATTATTTCATCACAGGCTTGTTGAATTAATACTTTCTTTTCTTCGGGAAGAACACCCAATTCAAAGTTTGCTTGAGCCGCTGCTTTTTTCAGGTAACCGAAAGCTTGTATTATTTCGGTAGGCATGCTGGCCGGTTTGCCAATTTTAAAGTTATCTTTTGAGCGTTGAGTTTGAGCTCCCCAATATTTGTCGGCAGGAACTTTAACGTCTCCCATGGTGTCATGTTCTATTCTGTACTTCATATTGTGATTGATTTATTTTGAGAAATTAATTATTAAATCACTAAAGTACAAAAAATCCGGATAACTGCATATGTCGTACAGCTATTACTCAACATGTTTGAGAAATATGGTGTTTGATTTTTGAGACTTCATTAGTTTTCGCAATAAGCATAAAAAATCAAGTTTGAAGAATACGAACTCCAAAAAAGTGTTTATAACAAATGGTCAATATTTTCCGGCGGGTCGCCCCAAACGGCATTATCTTCTGTTTCGACGATGGGTCGCTGAATAAATCTCGGGTTTTCAACCATCACTGTTACCCAATCTTTATCGGATAAGGTTTGGCCTTTGTAATCTTGTTTGTACAGCTTTTCTTGAGTTCGGATCATGTCGTGGGGTTTCTTTCCCATTTTTGTTAAAAGTTTTGATAAGCTCACTTCATTAAAAGGCCGGTCTTTTAAATATAAGACTTTTTCAAAAGTAATTTTTTTGTCTTCCAGATAAGCCAAGCCGGCTCTGCTTTTCTTGCATCGAGGATTGTGATAAATTTTCATGCGCTGTTTGTTTTGGGTTCTTTCTCGATTAGTGTGGGTAATTAGTTTTGATTTGTGTTATTTTATGTTAGGATTAACCTTTTCAAATTTTAAATCACCTGTAACAAGATAAGCTATTATTTTAAAATTCCTTGTTGTTTTG
>JAYEIA010000224.1:0-1489 GCA_034659855.1 Bacteroidota bacterium | reverse complement strand
AATTGAACCTCAGAATTCTTAAGTTTACTGTTGAGCTGCTCAATGTATCCTTTGCCGCTTTTGGGGTCGGTGTCTCGTCCGTCAGTAATAGCATGAATAAAAGTATTCTTGAGTCCGAAGCTGTCGCTTATTTTACACAATTCGTAGAGATGTTCTTGGGAAGAGTGTACACCGCCGTCGGATACCAAGCCCAAAAAATGAACCTTTTTGTTGTTTTCGGAAGCATATTCAAATGCTTCTTTTATCACCGGATTATCTTTAAGCGTGTTGTTTTCAACCGCTTGGTTTATTTTTACCAAATCCTGATATACCACTCGTCCGGCACCGATATTCATATGGCCGACTTCTGAATTCCCCATTTGCCCCTCAGGCAATCCTACCTTTTCTCCGGAGGCTTGCAGTTGAGCATTGGGGTATTTTTTGTACAGGCTGTCTATAAACGGCGTTTCTCCTTGTGTGATAACATCAGAATTTGAGCCGTCACCCAGGCCCCAACCGTCAAGAATCATTAAGAGTGCTTTTTTATTTTTCATGTTATTATTTTTTAAATTTCAATTTTGTTTGTTTGTCAACCAATCGAAAAGATTTTCGGTGGTGTTTTGTTATTCCGTTTTCTGTTATTGCCTTCCGATGCTGTTTTGTCGGGTAGCCTTTGTTTTTATTCCAAAAATAGTCAGAGTATTCGGCATGAATTTTTTCCATAAACTCATCGCGGTGTGTTTTTGCAAGGATTGATGCAGCAGCAATGGCCGCATATTTAGAGTCTCCTTTGATGATACAGGCATGTTTATAGCCGTCCATGGGCTTAAAGCGGTTGCCGTCCACTAATATGAAATCCGGCTTAGCGTTTAACAGTTTTACTGCTTTTTGCATGGCAAGAATAGATGCATTGAGGATATTTATTTTATCAATTACGGTATTGCTCACCCTTGCCACTGCCCATGCTTGGGTGTTTTGTTCAATTTTTTGTCGTAATTCATCGCGTTTTTTTTTCGATAATTTTTTGGAGTCGTCTAAGCCTTCTATTGGCTTGTCGGGATGTAGAATTACCGCTGCGGCATAAACCGGCCCGGCCAAACAACCTCTGCCGGCTTCGTCGCATCCGGCAATTTGCTTATATGTCTCATATTGTGTTTTCAGCATAAGATTCCAAATGTAATAATTGTGCGGAATGATTTTTTACGGCCGCTGCAAAATTATGAAATTATTTAAGTCCGGACAATAAATAAATCCCGGAGAAAAATAAAGAAATAACTGCTGAGCGAAGTTTCTAACTTCGCTTTTTCATTATCAAACTGTAAGGAACGGAAACAAAATAAATTATGAGAGTAGAGCCACGCCGCGGCGTGGCTCTACCTTACAAAATTTGCGAATAGCAACGCTGTTTAAGAATTTTTTAAAGTGAATAGAGGGCAAAAGAACGAGTTTAAAGCGTCAAGTTATTTCGGAACAATCCCTTAGTTGCAAAAACATGCTACGCACGGTAGTT
>JAYEIA010000223.1:0-7578 GCA_034659855.1 Bacteroidota bacterium | reverse complement strand
GCCGTTTGTTACCGTTCGGTTTATTGCTGTTGCAACAGGTGGTGAGACCTCTCGGGATAATATAATAATCTATCCTTGTGTTCTGCCTGATTTACTCTATGGAATTACGGTTGATGTCCGGGTAGTTCCCAATTCATTGCTCGGTTGCCCTCCCAAATTAGCCTTGTATCAGGTCCTCTACGTCAGTCCGCCGGTTGGCGGATGCTGATGGCTTCTTTCAGATTTGCAGTCGCCCGCAACACCCTTGCCAATCACTAATGTTTCCTATCTCCTCGGCACATAAAGAGACTTGAACTCTGGTTAGCTTATTATCATGCCCGACATACAAAAAAAGAGACTGTCCTACAACAGTCTCTCTTCATTATTTGCTTTTTGTTGAAACAGGCTTACATCATTCCGCCCATTCCTCCCATACCGCCCATTCCGGGAGCGCCGCCGCCTTGTGGCATGGCCGGTTCACTGTCGTCCTTTTCTTCCACCAATACGGCTTCTGTGGTAAGTAACATTCCGGCTATTGAGGCTGCATTTTCCAATGCAATACGCACAACTTTTACTGGGTCTATAACTCCTGTTTCCAAGAGGTTTTCATATTTCCCTGTACGTGCATTGTATCCAAAGTCATCTTTGCCTTCTTTTACTTTCTGTACAACAACAGGTCCTTCTTCACCTGCATTATTTACAATTTGTCTTAGAGGCGCTTCAATGGCTCTTCGGATAATTTCAATTCCGATTTGCTCATCATTATTATCACCTTTCAAATCATCAAGTATATCAAGAGCTCTTATTAAGGCAACTCCGCCTCCGGCAACAACACCTTCTTCAATGGCTGCTCGGGTTGCACTCAGGGCATCATCTACTCGGTCTTTTTTCTCTTTCATTTCTACTTCAGAACCGGCACCGACATATAATACAGCTACCCCACCGGCTAATTTGGCCAGTCGTTCTTGAAGTTTTTCTTTATCATAATCTGATGTTGAATTTTCAATATGCGTCTTAATTTCTTTAACTCTGGCTTCAATAGCGGCTTTTTCTCCTCCGCCTTTTACTACTGTTGTATCATCTTTAGACATTGTAATTTTTTCAGCTTTTCCGCACATTTCCAGAGAAGCATTCTCAAGAGTAAGTCCTTTTTCTTCGGTAATAACTGTTCCGCCGGTTAAAATGGCTAAGTCCTCAAGCATTTCTTTTCTTCTGTCGCCAAAGCCCGGAGCTTTTACAGCAGCCACTTGCAGAGAACCTCTGAGTTTGTTTACCACTAATGTCGTCATGGCCTCACCTTCGATATCTTCAGCAATGATCATAAGCGGTCGTCCGGCCTGATGAGCAGCTTCGAGTACAGGAAGCAAATCTTTCATGCTTGTAATTTTCTTATCGTGCAATAAGATATAGGGATTCTCCAATACACCTTCCATTTTTTCGGTATCGGTGATAAAGTAGGGAGAGATATATCCTCGGTCAAATTGCATACCTTCCACAACATCTACTGTTGTTTCAATACCTTTAGCCTCTTCAACGGTGATTACTCCGTCTTTCTTTACAATTTTCATTGCTTGAGCAATGAGCTTACCAATTTCACTGTCGTTGTTTGCTGAAATTTTAGCTATTTGCTCTATTTTTGAGTTGTCGTCACCCACTTCGCTCGATAATTCGTGTAGTTTCTCAACAATTTTTCTTACCGATTTATCAACCCCTCTTTTCAGATCCATCGGATTGGCTCCGGAGGTTACGTTTTTAAGTCCGACTTTAATAATAGCTTGAGCCAAAACAGTTGCGGTTGTAGTTCCGTCACCGGCATCATCTCCTGTTTTCGAAGCCACTTCTTTTACCATTTGGGCTCCTAAATTTTCGAAGGCATCTGCCAGTTCAATTTCTTTGGCTACTGTAACACCGTCTTTTGTAATTTGAGGTGCTCCGAATTGTTTTTCAATTACAACATTTCGCCCTTTAGGACCTAATGTTACCTTTACGGTATCAGCCAATTTATCAACGCCTTTCTTGAGTCTGTCTCTTGCGTCTATGTCAAATTTAATTTCTTTAGCCATTGTTTTGTATTTTATTTATTAGTAATTATTAAAATTATAGTATTGCCATAATATCCTCGGCTTGTAGGATGATATACTCTTTGCCGTCCATATTAATGGTTTCTGCCGAAAATTCTTTGAATAAAACGGTATCTCCCTCAGAAATTTGATTATCGTCGGAAGTTTTCAATTCCTTGCTGATTGCCACAACTTTTGCTTTGTTTGATTTCTCACTTGCCCCGTCGGGAATAATCAAACCGCTTGCTGTTTTCTTTTCAGCCGCAACAGGCTCAGCAACTACTCGTTGTCCTAATGGTATTATTTTCATTTTTTAATATTTTATGGTTATACTTTCCGGAGGCTTTTAAATCACATTTTGTGCCAAACCCATCAGGTTCTGTTCTAAGCGACAAGTATTCATTTCAATACACTAACAGTAAGCATACTACAATCTTTAATCATAAAAATTCAGACCTGACAAAATATAGCCGACAAAACGTTATTGCACAAAAAAATGTCAGTATGCATGACATACTGACATTTTTTGATAAAGAATAGTTCGTCAAAAATACAACTATTCATCTTCTTTTTTAGGCTGATTATTCTCTTTCAAACTTTCGACCTGATCCGGGGCTAATATATCTCGGCCGGGGGTTTCGTTCAACTTATTCAACCGCTCATTAGTTACAGATTCTTGATTTAACTCCGGATTTGCGATTGTTAAACTTGCTGTAACACTAAAAACAAGCAATGCAAGGGCAATTGTCCAAGTAGCTTTATCCAAGAATTTGTTGGTTTGTTGCACTCCGGCTACTTGAGAGCCTCCACCGCCAAAAGTTGAAGATAAACCTCCGCCTTTAGAGTTTTGTGCAAGAACAATAAGTATCATAACGATACTTGCTATAATAATCAATATTGATGATAATGTAAACATAGTTTATAATGCTAATTAATTATTTATTTGTCTGAAAATTTTATTTCAGTTCTTTGGTTTCTTCAATTTTGGATGCAAAGTAATCCTTTTTTTCCGGATATTTCAAAATTAATTTTTCAAAAACACCTATTGCCTTATCATAATAGCCCTGGTTGATGTATATATTTGCCATCAATTCGGTAACAACAGTAGCTTTTTCCTTTGTGCTTTCTTCTGCAGCATCACCGCTTATATCCATTTTTTTCTTTCTGTCGAGTCGCGGTTCAGTCTTCACAAAATCATCAATAAGTTTATTGTTTTCTTCCGGGCTTTTTCCTTTAAATTTGTTTATTCTGTCTAAGAGCATATCTGCAGCTGAGGATGATTTTTCCTCTTTTTGAGGTTTATCTTCCGATTTCTTTTCCGCTTTTTTTTGAGTTCTCTCCAAACGAAATGAGCTGTCTTTGTTATCAACCGGTTCAGTTTTTCCCTGCGATTGAGCTTTACTCTTTTTCTTGATATCTTCGGAGCCGGTCTTATTAACATCTCTCTTTAGAGTATCAATTCTCGATTTTAATTTTTCTGCAACCGTAAGATTTTCTTCCGACTCTTTACTCTCCGGCTTTGGTTTGCCGTTGTTCTTTTTATTCTCTTTGGTACTTGATTCGTTATGCTCCTCTTCTTTTTCCTTCTTTTGATCTGCCGTAGTTTCTTTTTCTCCGGAAGCGTCAATTTTCTTTGATTGCTCTACGGGTTTTGTTTTCTGAGAGCCGGTAACTTCTGTTTTTTCTTTGGATTGCTTTTCCCCTTTTTCAGGCGTTGCTTTTTTCTTTACAGATTCGCTCTCTTCCTCAAATTTGGTACTCTTCTGAACTGTTTTATTTTTCAAATCAGTGGTCAAATCTTTCTTTTTCTGTTCCTGTTTCGGTTTTACAGTTTTTTGCTTGTGCTCTCGCTTAAGGCCTTCTATCTTATTATAAATATCATTGGTAAGTTTTTCAGTATCATCCTCTTTATAAGCTTTAGATTTTGAATCGTCTGCCGGTTTTGCTTTATGAGAAAACACATCCGTCATCAATGAATCATGTACTTTTTTCCCTTTTTGCGTAAGATCAGTTTTTTTCTTTTCCGTTTTCTCTTTGGCTTTATCTTTGTCCGGTTTCTTATCGGAAACTGCTTGAGAGGTCTTTTTATCAGAGCTTTTCGTTTTCGCCTTCGTCGTAGCCTCTATCTTTTTGAGCTTCTCCTCCAAGCTTTGACTTGTATCTCTTTGAACTGCCTTTGACTTAGTACCTGAAGTAACTTTCATCGTCTTTTTTCCCGATTCAGTTTTACCGGATAAAAGGGAAAAAAGCCTTGATCTGTTGGTTATAAATACAGAAGATTTTTGCAAGATTTTCTCCTTGTCATTTTTCTCATATTGCTCTGCATACTTGAGTAACAATATATGAACCGACTGGAAATAAGGGTATTGCTCCTTGACCTGCTTTAACTCAGCATAATCATTCTTTGTGATATTTTCGGGGTTCTCAAGATATTTTATAAACCTATCTGCTGTCATTGCCTTTATAGTATTTAATTATTTTTCGTTGTTCAGCTATTTTCGTTCCGCTGTTTATGTTACCAATTGACTACTGCTTTATTAAAAACAGTTTCAGTTATTTCATCAACAATTTTTTCGGTCAGCTCATCCTCGACATCTGTCAATAATTCCGAGCTCTTATAATCAACGTACTTAGTAATGGTTTCATCAAAGCTATATTTCTCATTATTTCTTCCGGTATATTTTACTCTTACTCCAACTGTAAGTCTATTGTATTCAGCTGTCTCGTCCTGTGTAATTGCCACAGGTTTTGTTTGATACTGTACAATTTCGCCCTCAAAAATCAAATCACCGTCAAAATCAGTTAGCTCCAGATTCGTTTGTGTTAAGAACTTATCTTTTAAAGTTTCGGTAAACTCCTGGCTTAATGTAGGGTTTACCAAACTTGCCTGATTTTTAAAGTACTTTATCGTTACCGTTTTATCATCAGGATGTAAAGATGCTCCCGTAAACTTATAAACTCCACAACTTTGTAAAGTTACATATACAAAAAGAAAAAGAAAAACTTTTTTTACCCTATTCACTATTCTATACATTTAAATATCAGTACAATAAAAAAAAACGTAATTTCATTCAATATCATATTCTTTTATTTTTCTGTACAAAGTTCGTTCCGAAATTCCCAGTTCGCCGGCTGCATTCTTCCTTTTTCCGGAATATTTCTTCAAAGCCTTCTTAATTAGCTCTATTTCTTTATCTTTCAATGACAACGACTCCTCTATAATTTCTTCCGTATCTTCAATTTTTCCTTCTTTACGATCAAATTTCTGCTTTTCCCTTCTTAAGAAATCTTCATGCTCCGTTTTTTTAGAATACATAAAATCACTCTCATCATCAGGCATAGTCATGGAATCGCTTACTCTGATATTGTCATTATCCTTTGAAATATTCTTAATGATATACTTCATTTCGTTAATTTCTGAACGCATATCAAACAATACTTTGTACAATATTTCTCGTTCATTGGAAAATTCCTCACGGTCAACTCCCTGCTCTATCACTGCCGGCAAATTACTGGTCGCCGAACTTGGCAAATATTCTTTGATTTGCTCGGCGGTTATCGTTCTGTCCTCTTCAATAATAGAAATCTGTTCTGCAATATTCTTCAATTGCCTAATATTTCCCGGCCATCGGTATTTCATCAAAATTTGTTCGGCTTCTTCGGTAGGCTCCGGAGCAGGAATTCCGTATTTTTCTGTAATATCTAATGTAAATTTTTTAAACAACAATAAAATATCTCGCCCACGGTCTCGCAATGGCGTCATAGCAACAGGTACGGTGTTAAGACGATACAATAGGTCTTCTCTGAATTTCCCCTCTTTTATAGACTTTTGAATATCAATATTTGTTGCTGCCACTACCCTTACATCTGTTTTCTTCACTTCGGAAGACCCCACCGGGATATATTCTCCGGCCTCAAGAACTCTCAACAAACGGGCTTGAGTGGGTGTAGGTAAATCTCCGATTTCATCTAAAAATATCGTACCTTTATCAGCGGCCTCAAAATATCCTTTTCGTGAAGATGTTGCTCCCGTAAATGCTCCTTTAACATGACCAAAAAGTTCAGAATCAATGGTGCCTTCCGGTATTGCTCCGCAGTTTACTGCAATGTAAGTATTATGTTTTCTTGCACTCAAATGATGAATAATTTGAGGTACCGTTTCTTTCCCTGTTCCGCTTTCACCGGTAATTAATACCGACAAGTCTGACGGAGCCACCTGCATGGCAATATCCAAGGCTCTGTTTAATCCAACAGAATTTCCTATTATCGAGAAACGTTGTTTTATTTGTCTTAAATCCATAAATATATTCAATTTTCAATACTTCCTTCAAAACGGCAATTTTTCAAATATGCCCTAATTTACAAAGTTAAGCATTTTTAACGTATTATGAATAATCAATTCTCGGATTTGCATATTAAGACAAAACCAGTATATTTATAAAAAAATGTAAATTTATGGAACTACAAATTTTAAATAATTTCCCAAGAACTAATATTGAATTTCAGGAAAAGTTTAATTCAGAAGATGCTTGCGAAACGTATTTATTTGATATAAAGTGGAATAATGGTTTTACGTGTTCAAAATGTAATCATGACAAATATTGGAAAAGCAAAACTGGATTATATATCTGTAAAAACTGTGAACACCAACATTCTTTGAAAGCTGGTACAATAATGCAAAAAAGCAAAAAGTCATTAAAAATGTGGTTTACTGCAATTTGGTTATTTACCACTAGCAAGCAAGGAGTAAATGCAAAAGACTTAGAGAGACAATTAGGGGTTAGTTACCCTACAGCTTGGTTATGGCTACAAAAATTAAAAAAAAGTTCATTTAATCCGGAACGAACAAAATTGGTAGGGAAGGTAGAAGTTGATGAGTTTTATTTGGGAGGTAAAAAAAAAGGAAAAACAGGTAGAGGTTCTGAGAATAAGCATAAAGTTGCTATAGCAGTCGAAAAGATGCAGTTTAAAAAAACAGGTAAAGTGTATGTGGGACGAGTAAGGTTAAAGGAAGTAGAAAATTGTGGAGCAGAAAATTTAACAAAATTCGTTGAAGATAACATTAGTACTGATGCAGTAGTCAAAACAGACAAATGGACAGGCTACAATAAACTAAAAGCTGTCGGATATGACCATATTGCAAAAATAATTGAAGACTACAATTCTGAATTTAAAGGACTTCACAACGTTGTTTCCTTAATAAAAAGATGGATACTCGGCACTTTTCAAGGAAAAACAAGTCAGAAATATATTCAGCAATATTTGGAAGAGTTTACTTTTAGGTTTAACAGAAAACATTTTAATATAGGTTTGAAATTTCATAGATTACTGGAATTTGCAACAATTACTAAACCACTAACATATAGAGATATTACAGAAAAACTGGTAATGTCTTAATATGCAATTACCTTATATTAGGAGACAGCTTTCCTGAAATGACAGTTCAAACCACAAGAGGACGGATTAATTTACCTTCACATTATAAAGGAAAATGGTTTGTTTTATTTAGTCACCCGGCTGACTTTACACCGGTCTGTAC
>JAYEIA010000222.1:0-7579 GCA_034659855.1 Bacteroidota bacterium | reverse complement strand
AATCCCATTAAAAGTACAATCCTTTTGTGCTAAAGCAAAAGAGCTTGCAAATAAGATAATTCCGAAAAATAAAATCAATCGTTTCATAAGTGTATCGTTTAACTTATAATATACAAATTAAATCCTAAATCATCAAATATTAATTTCAAATCTGCCATTAGGATTTCTCAAACATTTATTCCTCTTAATATTGCGATTTTTGTGTCCATTTTACATCTTCTAAATATAAATGAGCTTAATTATACTGTATTCAGCGGAAGTATTGGAATTATTCAAAAAAATGAAAATCTTGTTCCGTTTTATTGTCGAGGGAGTCCAAGGTTAAGCGTTCACGATTTTCTACAATGTAAACATATTCTAATTTTCTAAAATCGGTTAATAGTTTTAGTTTTAGTCTGTAAAACCCGTTTCTTTTAACCCGAAATATCTCAGATACGACCCCAATCGGAACCGATTCCGGGAAAATTGCCGAATAGCCGGATGTAACCACAGTGTCCCCTTCGGCAACATTAATATAACCGGGAAGCTCGGTCAGATTTACAAAACCGGGGTCATTGCCGTCCCAAGAAATTGTTCCGAAGTATGAGTTTTTTTTCAGTTTACCGGTAATTTTCAATTGAGTATTCAACAGGGATATAACAGAAGTATATGATCGGCCGACATTACCGGTAATACCAATAACGCCTCGTGAACTAATAACCGCCGAGTTTTTCTTTATTCCGTGCTTGCTGCCTTTATTCAGAGTGATATAGTTTTGTTTTCGGTTAACCGAATTTTTAACTACTGATGCTAAACTGTATGAAAACTGTTGTTCTGAAATGATTTGATTATCATTGGCGGTGTATATGGTGTATGCCGATAATTTTTTCTTTAGATAAAGATTTTCGAGTTTTAGTTTTTCATTTTGGTCTCGCAAGTTAAAATAGTCAGAAACAGAAGCCATTTGATTATAATAAAATCCTGAAACCGCATTAGCAGAAGTAAGGAATTTTTCCGTTTTATTTTTGCTCTTATTTATTGTAAGTACCAATGTGACGGCTTCAAACAGTAAAAACAAAAAGAAAATATAGTTTCTGAGAAAAAAATTAATAATTTGTCTCATGTCTCTGTAAACAGGTGATTATTTTTTGTTTTATAAATCAAGACGTCTGATAAATCGAGTGACTATTTATGACCCGAAGTTTATCTTAGTAAAAAGTTAAATTTATCTACATTTTTGAGTGCAATTCCCGTACCTCTTGCAATAGCATGTAAAGGGTCTTCGGCAATGTGAACCGGGATATTTGTTTTTTCGTAAAGTCTTTTATCCAGTCCTCTCAACAAAGCTCCACCGCCGGCAAGATAAATTCCGTTTTTAAATATATCGGAATACAATTCCGGGGGGGTGCGTTCAAGTACATTAATTATGGCAATTTCCAATTTGGCAATCGACTTATCCAAACAATGGGCTATTTCCTGATATGAAACCGGAATTTCAACAGGCAGTGCCGTCATTTGGTGTGGTCCTCGTACAATATAGTCTTTGGGTTTGTCTTCCAGTTCGGAAAGGGCAGAGCCGACATTTATTTTGATTTGTTCAGCAGTGCTTTCTCCTACTTTTATATTATGTTGGTGACGCATATATTCTTTAATATCAGCCGTAAAATCATCACCTGCAATACGAATTGATTTGCTGCTGACAATTCCTCCGAGGGATATTACGGCAATTTCCGTTGTTCCGCCTCCAATATCAACAACCATATTTCCGGTTGGGGCTTCAACATCTATACCAATACCCAAAGCAGCAGCCATGGGTTCATATATCATGTGCACTTCGCGTGCACCGGCATGTTCTGTTGAGTCTCTTACGGCACGAGTTTCTACTTCGGTACTTCCCGAAGGAATACAGACAACCATTTTTAAAGACGGCGAACCGAAACGAGTTTTTCCGGAACCCATTTTAATCAGTTCTCTAATCATTAGTTCTGCGGCTTGAAAATCGGCAATTACTCCGTCTCGCAAAGGCCTGATTGTTCTGATGTTTTCATGGGTCTTTCCATGCATCTGACGTGCTTTGTGCCCTATTGCAATTAATTTTCCGGTGGCTTGATCAATGGCCACTATGGACGGCTCATCAACAACAATTTTATCATTCTCAATAATGATGGTGTTTGCTGTTCCGAGGTCTATTGCTATTTCCTTCTTTAAAAATGAAAATATTCCCATATTCTATTATTCTTCTTTGTATGTGACTGTATTCGTTGCGGTTAAAATTATTATTAGTGAGTGTAGTTTAAAAAGGTTAAAAGTTGAAAGTTTGTAAAGTTAATTATTTGATATTCAATAAATTATGTAGAATTACTATATTTTAATAACTATTTGAATATTAGGTAAATAATACTTTTTACTTTAAAACTTTATACTTTTTATACTGAACTCATTAGTGTTTAAAATGTCTTGTTCCGGAAAAGACCATGCTCATCTTATTTTCGTTGCAAAATTTTATGGAGTCTTTATCTTTTATAGAGCCTCCCGGCTGTATAACTGCTGTTATTCCTGCCTTATTTGCAATTTCAACAGAGTCGGAAAACGGAAAAAATGCATCGGATGCCATCACGGCTCCTTTCAGGTCAAAATCGAAACTGTCGGCCTTTTTAATGGCTTGTTTTAAGGCATCAACTCTTGAGGTTTGTCCGACTCCTCCGGCACACAATTGTTTGTTCTTAGTTAATACAATGGCATTGGACTTTGTATGCTTAACAATCTTATTGGCAAATAAAAGTTCTTGAATTTCTTGTGCAGTCGGTTCTTTTTCGGTAACATTTTCCAAGTTACAGTCGGCTTTCCGGTCACGGTCTTGTGACAAAAATCCGTTGAGAACTGTACGTTCAACTTTAGAACTGAGCTGTTGCTTTTTTTGAACAAGAATTCTTCTGTTTTTCTTTGATTTTAATATAGTCAGTGCTTCTTCATCGTATGCCGGAGCTATAATAACTTCAAAAAATATTTTGTTTATATCTTCAGCCGTTTTTTTATCCACCACTCTGTTCGTTACAATTATTCCGCCGAAAGCTGATAAAGGGTCTCCGGCCAAAGCCGCTTTCCAAGCTTCGGATAAGTCGTTGCGTGATGCCAGTCCGCATGGATTGGTGTGTTTTAAAACGGCATAGGTCGGCTCTTCAAATTCAGCCATAAGACTTACGGCAGAATCTATATCCAAGAGGTTATTGTACGAAATTTCTTTGCCGTGAAGCTGATCAAATATTTCTTCAAAATCACCAAAGAAATAGCCTTTCTGATGCGGATTTTCACCGTATCTTAATTCCCTGCCGACAGGAATACTTCTTTTAAACGCCATAATTTCTTCCTTTTCATTAAAATAATTAAATATTGCCGTGTCATAATGCGACGATACTTGAAAAGCTTTGGCGGCAAATTTTTTCCTTGTTGACAGCGTAGTTTTGCCCTTATCATCAGATAATATGCTCTCGATTTCAGGGTATTGCTCTTTGGCTGAAATAACTAAAACATCGTTAAAGTTTTTTGCACCGGCTCTGATAAGTGAGATGCCTCCAATATCAATTTTCTCAATAATTTTTGATGGGTCAGCGGTTGTGGCGAGCGTGTTTTCAAACGGATATAAATCAACAATCAACAGATCTATTTCCGGAATATCATATTGTTGAAGTTCTTTTTGGTCTGAGGTATTCTCACTCCGATTTAGAATTCCTCCGAAAATTTTCGGATGCAGCGTTTTTACTCTTCCGCCCAAAATAGACGGATAGTCGGTGAGGTCTTCAACTTTTGATACTTCATAGTTGCGTTCTTTTATATAGTCGGCTGTTCCTCCGGTAGAGATTAATTGAATCTCATGTTTTTTTAAAAGTGGCAGTATCTTTTCCAGTCCGTTCTTGTCCCAAACTGATATAAGGGCTGTTTTGATTGTTTTCACTGTGGGTGATTATATAATTAACGTTCTGTTTATTAAGCTTTTTATAATTTTTTTTGTGAATAGTTTTGATATAAATGATGTGCTATCAAAATTATACTATCACACGACTTATCATTGAGTCCGGTCTGAAAAGTATGTTCTATTTTGGCAAAATAAGTTATGTACTTAATCATCAGAGTTTTATAAATTATTTTACAATTAATTTAAAGCTCTTATTTATAGCACTTTAACTGTATAAACTTTCAATTTTATAACTTTTTAAACTGAACTCATCATTTGTTTACAAAAGTATAAATATGTTTATTTAATCGGTAATATTTCTAATAAATTTTTACATTTATTTTGACAACTTCGGCGAACTTTAAATCGGAAAGTAAAATTCGGGTTAATCGCTTTAGTTCTCAATGAATTTGCAGTTTTCAAGGATGACATGTCGTCTTATGCCTCGGCATTTTCCTTCAACAACAACCCGATGCTGTAATTCTAAAGGAGTTTTGTGTTGACTTGCAGATTTTGAAAAAATACATTTGACACCGTATGCGTCATTTTTTCGGGCTAAAATAACGACTAAGTTATTGTTTTTGTCCCGGGTTACTTGTGACATAATTCCCTGTACTTGAATTCTTTCATTATAGTATCTCCGATCGACTCGATTTTCATACAGGTAATACTGTTGTGTAAGTTTTGAACTTGAAATAGGAGAGGGCAGCTCTTTTATTTTACACGATGAAAAACTGAATACAGCTAATAGAAATATGGCCGTTCCAATGGGTTTTATTTTTATATTCATTGATGAAATATTTGTGAACGTTTAATTCATTTGGGGCTTGTGATGAAATAAATTGACAGCTTTAAACGAAGTTATTTCGGAACAATCCCTTACCGGAATTTTACATCCGGTGCATAAAGACACCGTCGTTTGAAAACTTTGACCAATATACAATATTTTGCAAGAGTTGTGAATTATACTTTAAATGGTTTAATTATTTAATGATATAATGATACAATACCTTGCTATTCAATAAATACACTCTTTGTAAAAGTCAAATTATTAACTGTTTAATATATATATTGGTAGGGTTTCCAGTAAATCAGAACCGAATGGTTTGTGGGTTACTTTATTTTTTTATATATCATTTGAATTTGCTCCATAGCGTCTTTCATTGTTTCGCCGAGTGAAATAAACCCGTGATTTTTCATGATTATAAATCGGTGATCCTTTATACTGTCGAGAACCTCGTGTACAAGTTCCGGTGTACCGTAATCCTGTTCCTTTTTTGTAACCGCAATACCCATACGGGGTGCTTGGGTGATAAATAGTTGACTGTGCCCGTGAAAAACAGCATTAATCGTTGGTTTTTGTTTGTAAATTTCAGCGTGTAATAAACTTTCTGAAGAGGGGGGACGCAGGCAATCGGCGTAGATTTTGTTTTCAGGTAAATTGGCTTGAGTTACCCGGGCAAAATCTGAATCGGGCATATTTTTTCGCAGGGCAGTATGGCCACATGTAATTATAAAATGATTGGAGTGCTTTTGTGTCCTGAAACTGAGATTTCCGGAGGATCCGCCTTCAAAAACAGGAGCAAAGTTATTCTTATTGAATATTGCACAATATTTCTTTAGATCGGACAATTCAGCGTGTGCCGGGGCAGCCGTTTTTCCTTGCTTGAATTCAAATTTTTGTCCCTGATATATTTCAGACATAGTTTTGTATAGTTTTAAATTCTTGAGCAGAAAAAATACCTTTCGGGGTAATAAAACCGGTAATATATTTAGCCGGAGTAACATCAAACGCCGGGTTTAGTACAGGGGAGCCCGGAGAAACAACTTGTATTTTGTGCATGTTGCCCAAATCGTCAGGCCCTTCTCTATAGATGACTTCCTCGGAATCTCTTTCCTCTATTTGTATCCGGTTACCGGACTTCAACGAAAAATCGAAAGTAGAAAACGGGGCAGCAATATAAAAGGGGATTCCAAATTCTTTGGCTGCGATGGCCTTTCCCAATGTTCCGATTTTATTGGCCGTATCTCCGTTGGCGACAATACGATCGGCTCCGGTAATAACAAGATCAATTTTTCCTTGAGCCATGAGCCATGCGGCGGCATTATCAGCTATAACCCAGTGGTTTATACCGGCCTCGTTCAATTCATAAGCGGTCAAGAGTGCCCCCTGACTTCGAGGGCGGGTTTCGTCTATGTACACAGTAATTTCTTTTCCGGCTCGCTTTGCTTCATACATGGGGGCTGTGGCCGAACCGTGCTCCACAATAGCCAAACGCCCGGCGTTGCAATGTGTCAGAATACTTGTGTTGTGCTTGAGTAATTTATTTCCTTCAACTCCGATTTTATAGGCATCGTTCACAATTTCATCAGCAAAGTTATTTGCTTCTTCCACTGCACATTGTGGCGACTGCAATGCGGCTTTATATACCCGATTTACGGCCGTAAATAAATCTTTTGCCGTAGGGCGTGCGGCTTCTATTTCTGCTTTGGCTTGTTTGATGTACTCCGAATATTCTCCTTTAGCTTGAACAGCCGCTTGAGCCATGGCATAGCCGGCAGCTGTACCCAGAGAGCCTGCACCCCGAGTTACCATGTCTTTTATGGCTTTTGCGGTCTTTGAACAGCTGTCAAAACTGACAATTTTATTGCTGAATGGCAATTTGGTTTGATCGACCATGAAAACTATTCCGTTTTCAAACCAAACAGCTCTATTTTGCTTACTGTTTTTATTCATTGTATTGGTTTTTTAAACTCGCTTACAGAATTCATATCTGATAAGGATTGTCATTTAGAATTGGGTGTTTTTTGTATCGTCTTTTGCAATTGTCAGCGAAAATGACTTATGACGGACGATGTCTCTTTTATTCATTCAATAGTTTTCTCCCCTTTTCAAAATCTTTAGGTGTAATGCCGGCGGCTCCTGCTAAGCGAAGTTTGCAACTTCGTCTTTCTTACACAGTAGTTTTCAACTACTATGCGTAGCATGTTTTTGCAAATCAAGAATAAAACTAATGTTTTATTGCTACGCAAAGTTAGTTAAAAAAGTAACTGAATTAAACCTTTTAACTACTATTTTTCCATAGTAAAAACATACTAACAATTTGATAATGAAAAAGCGAAGTTAAAAACTTCGCTTAGCTGTTATTTCTTTATTTTGAAGTAGACTCTGCTGAGGGGGGGACATTAATGACATGACCAAACTGTAACTTTAACTCTTTTAGTTGTTTACCCTTACTTAAAACATATCCATTATGCTTTAACTCTTAGTCATATTTTTCTAAATATCTCTTAACTGTCCTTTTATCAATATCATAAAAACCAGCGACCATTTGAGTGGTAAATTTGTATTTTCCCTTCAAATAGCATTCCCGGTAATCCAATGTTTTCTTGGATTTTCTCAATTGCAAAACGATTATTTAATATATTTTGTCTATCAATATTTGAATTTGTTAAATCTCTCGTATAATTTTTTTTGTAAAGATACAAATTTCCTGCAATGCCATTTTTTCAATGAATGGTAACGGTTAGTATATGGTTTTGTGGCGGATTTTGGAACACAAAACTTTCAACTTATTCCGATATTTATTTATTGTTAAACACTCATATTCAGTACTTCACCCGACATAAACCATATACATTGTTAGC
>JAYEIA010000221.1:0-7599 GCA_034659855.1 Bacteroidota bacterium | reverse complement strand
GGGGAATTAAACGGATAAGTAGTGTCTGAACGGAAATACACAAAATTAGAAATGTTTTTTTTTGCGATATTTCTATTTTTTTAATTCGCTGATACAGTGGCATCACCAAATTTAAAAAAATAAAAATCTCATCAAAAAAAACTCATTTCGTAAAATTCGTCTATTTCCGTTCAGACACTAAGTAAAAAAAAAGCCGGGCAGAGCCGGCTTTCTGTTGAATGGATTGTACTGAATTTAGACTAATAATATTTTTCCAATTGCATAAAAATTTGCGCAACATGTTGTTGATGAGCAGGTAATTTAGTGAACCATCTATAAAACTGCTGTTCATCTTCACCAAGCTTCAGCATGGTACTTTTCATGTTGTACTTTTTGTCCAGAATGTTGAGGAATTCCTTCCCGTACTTCATTGCCATCGATTTTTGATTTTTCTGTTCAAGAATACTAATCGCTTGTTGGTATATCGACAGAGTTCTGCTGAAATCTTCAGATACCGTAGCGAGATGCTTTTCTTTAAGGGAGTTGAAATAAATTAGGTTCTGCTTACTGTTCGTTAATGTAATATCAAAAATTTCATTTCCTTTATCTGCTTTGCCGATATCATAATACATGCTGCCCAGCAATAAATCGTAGTAACTGTAAGGAGACATTTCATTACTGAAAAGACCGGTGTATTTGTCCAGAACCTTTTCTGCAGAATCCTTCTTGTTTTCTTTTATCAAGGCTTGTGTAAGTTCCCTGAAGCTACTCTTGAAATTCATGAGGAATCTTCTGTTATTCTCGTCTAAATATATTTTTTCAGGATTTTTCTCCAATCCGCCCCATTTGAATTTCGACATAATGTTTTCATAAAGAATATCGGTATTCACGCGAGCCGAACCTCCTGATGTGTTTTTAACGGGTACTACTTTGTAGGCCAAGCCTTCGAGCTGGAAGTACTTCTCCAAACTTAGGTAATGACTGTTGCCTACCGTTGTTGCAAAATATACGGGGCGTTCCCAGTTATTGGAAGCTAAGAGATCCAATACCATCATCTCATTTTTTCTGATATGAGATTTTTTAATATCCCAACTTACAGCCGGAACAATTTTGGCCGAATCTTTCGCAGCAACATAACCCGATTTTTTTACTTTTTCTTTATCCACCGGAATAATAAACTGTGTTGACGGCATATAGTTCACTATTCTACCATCGTTAAGCGGTGTTTTATCCTCTTTTTTATTACTCGCAATATGCTCAATCAGTTTATTGAGCGGAAGTGGGGATTTTGAAATTTTTTGTAAAAAGGCATCTGCCGAATTATAAATTTCAGTCATTTGTTGCTTGGTGTAGTTAAGCCCTTTGGATTGTATGAAGTTTTCATCCGAAAGTTGTCGGGTCAGTTTAAAGAACCCTATAGGAGAAGTGGAATTATGTCCTTTCTCTTTTATAGATTTGGCTTCTTTAGGAAAAACCTCGGCAAAATTTGAATTTTCTGAAATTTCGATAAAATTCGCAAAAATTTTCTCATACTCCTTTTCCAGGATGTATTTTGATGCCTGATACTTTTCGGCCAGATAAACATTGGGATTGTCAAAGGCGTAGACAATATCACGCTTCCCTTTCTCGTATTTTTCGGGTGACATAGAGAACGGAACAATGTCAGATTTGTAGGTCTTTTGTCTCATTTGGTTAATGTACCACTCTGTATTAAAGTAACTTAGGTTAATTACCCTTACGTCGGTACGGTAACCTTCAACTTCCTGCACATACCACAACGGGAAAGTATCGTTATCGCCGTTGGTAAAAATAATGGAATTTTTTTCGCAAGAGTTGAGGTAGTTTTTGGCATAATCAGTAGCGGTATATCTGTTCGAGCGGTCGTGGTCGTCCCAATTTTGCTGAGCCATTAATGCCGGAACCATTAATCCTAATAAGGTAGCCGTAATAGCTGCGGTTTTTCCCGGCAATTTTTCTGTAAGGAATTTATAAATGGCTGCCACTCCAAAACCTATATAAACAGCAAACGCATAAAATGATGCGGCATAGGCATAGTCTCGTTCTCTTGGCTGGTAAGGCGGTTGATTAAGGTAAAGCACAATTGCAATTCCTGTAAAGAAGAAGAACAGCATGATTACCCAGAAGTAATTGTTTCCGGTTTTGTTAACTCCGGCCATGTAAAATATACCTAAAATACCTAAGATGAAAGGCAACAGATAGTATTTGTTTTTTCCTTTATTATTTTTTTCAGAATCGGGCAAATAATCCAGCTCTCCAAGTCGAACTTCATCTAAGAATTTAATTCCCGAAATCCAATTTCCGTCTTTGATACCTCCGTGTCCTTGGATGTCATTTTGCTTGCCGGCAAAGTTCCACATAAAGTATCTGAAATACATATAATTTAATTGATAGCTGAAGAAAAATTGTACATTTTCGAAAAATGTGGGCGGTCGTTTAGACGAATATTTATCCAGTACCAACTCTCCGTATCGATCGGTAATCGGACGGCCGGTATCCGGATCTTTACGTGCATTGTAAAATTCTTGTTCCTCGTTTCCGGTCCACATGGCATAGCCTTGAACATGGTCGGGCGATTCTTGGTCGCTGTACATTCTAGGGAAAAGTGTTGTATATTCCGGATCAAATTCTCGTTCCAGTTTGTGGTCTATGATATTGTATCTTTTATCTTTTTCCGATTTTTCATAAACCGGATCTCCGTCGGCGTATTTAGTTACGGGTGCATTAAAATACTGACCATGCATAAGTGGGCGGGAGCCGTATTGTTCTCGTTTGAGGTATGAAATGAGCCCGAACACATTGTCCGGAGAGTTTTGATTCATCGGTGTGTCAGCTACAGAACGAATGATGATCAATGCAAAAGAAGAATATCCGATAAGGATAACCAACAATGATGTAAAAATGGTATTGAAAATGGGGTGCTGTTTTTTATAAGTGTAATACACGCCAAACACGATGCCGCCGATGAGCAAAAATAAGAAAAAGAAGAATCCGATATCAAATCCTAAGCCCAGGGTATTGGCAAAAAAGAGTTCAAATTTGGAACCCAAAACAACAATTCCCGTAATAACACCATACATTATAAATGCAAGTAAACCTACAGAGAGTGCGGCAGCTTTAAATATGCCCGTTGTTGTTATTTCGTATTTTCTAAAATAATAAACAAAGACTACAGCCGGTATGGTGAGTAGATTCAATAAGTGAACGCCTATGGAAAGTCCCATCAAGTACGCAATAAGAATAAGCCAGCGGTTGGCATACTTTTGATCGGCTTCATTTTCCCACTTCAGGATAGCCCAGAAAACGACAGCTGTGAACAGGGATGAAGTGGCATACACCTCGCCCTCTACGGCAGAGAACCAAAAGGAATCAGAAAATGTATATGCTAAAGCAGCTACAGCACCGGTTCCGAGTATGGCAATAGTTTGTCCGATGTCCGGAAGAGTATTTGTTTTAACAATAATTCGTTTGGCAATATGGGTTACCGACCAGAAAAGAAAAACAATAGTGAATGCACTTGCTAAAGCCGACATGAGGTTTACTGTCATTGCAACACTGGATACATCTGTTGCAAACAGAGTAAAAAATCTGCTGAGGATCATGAAAAACGGTGCTCCGGGCGGGTGTCCGACTTCCATTTTAAATCCGGTTGTAATAAATTCACCACAGTCCCAAAAGCTTGTCGTGGGTTCAATAGTTAAAAAATAGGTGATTGCTGCGATGAGAAAAACGAGCCAGCCTGTGATAAGATTTAATTGTTTGAATTTTTTCATTCCTGAAGGGTGTTTTATTTTTGATTGCGAAAATAAGGTTTTAAATTTGAAATTTGAAATTTGATTGAAATATTTGCGTTCATTAACGAATTATGGGATTGTGATGAAATAAATTGCAGTTTTAAACGAAAAAATGGTTGAGTCCGGTCTAAAAAGTATGTTTTATTTTAGCAAAATAAGTTATATGTTTAATTATAAGGGCTTTATAAATTGATTTGCAATTAATTAAAATTCTTATTTTTAGTACTTTAACTTTATAAACTTTCAACTTTATAACTTTTTAAACTGAACTCATGGTTCAATCAAAATAATAGAATAATTTATGGCAAAGATATTAAATATAGAGTCGTCGGGCGATGTTTGTTCGGTAGGATTAAGTATTGACGGAAAAGTTTCGGTATTAAAGGAGCGAACCGAGAGAAATATCCACTCAAAATTATTGACCGTTTTTATAGAGGAATTATTTCAGGAATCTTCGCTTACCATTGAAGAAATTGATGCTGTGGCGGTAAGCAAAGGTCCCGGCTCATATACCGGTTTGCGAATAGGGGTTTCTGCAGCCAAAGGCATAGCCTACGGGCGAGATATTCCTCTTATATCAGTAAGCACATTAAAATCTATGGCTTGGGGCATGCAACAACAATTAAAGAGCGAAGGAACTACTGAAGAAAACCTGCTGCTTTGCCCAATGATTGATGCACGCCGGATGGAAGTTTACTCAGCCTTCTACGATTTGGATTTTATAAAACACAAGGACATCAGTGCGGATATTATTGATGAGAACTCTTATGCTGATTTCTTGGAGAAGAAAACGCTTATTTTCTTTGGCGACGGAGCCGGTAAGTGCCGGGAAGTATTGACACATCAAAAGGCCCGGTTCCGAAATGATGTACTTCCCTCGGCGACTTATATGGCACAGTTTGCCGAAGATAAATTTAATGCCGGAGATTTTGAAGATACGGCATATTTTGAACCCTTTTACTTGAAAGACTTTGTGGCCAAGGTATCGACAAAGAATATTTACGGATAAACCTCGTTTATAGGAAACCCTCTGAACAGTCGGTGTAAAATAACAGATCTACACATGAGAACATATTTGAGAAAATTTTTATTATTTATTGCCTTTACATCTGTTGGCTTGGGCGTTTATTCTCAAGACTTTGACAGTTTGTACGGAGAGGAAGACAACAAAAAGGACTCCGTGAAATTATCGGATAAAATATTTTTCGGCGGAAATGTTTCTTTGAGTTTCGGGTCCACTTTTTACTTTTCGGTAACACCCGAAATTGGGTATAAATTTTTACCTCGGGTGCATGGCGGATTGGGAGCTTATTACATGTATTCTTCTTCCAATGTTTATGATTATTCCTTTTCGGTCTATGGCGGAAAGGCTTTTGTGCGACCTTATATATACAAGAAGTTTTTTTTGCAAGGCGAATACGAAATGATGAATACTCCGCAATGGGACAGCATGTACGGATACACCGACGAAAGAATATATGTGCCCGGCTTGCTCGGAGGAGTAGGGTACATGGAGCAATCGGGCGGAAGGTTCGGCTTTTATATTGTACTGTTGTATAATTTTATTATTTCTGACCAAACCCCTTATTCCAATCCGGTAATTCGTACGGGCTTTGTATTCTGATAAAACCATATTCTTTTGAAAAAACAGACAAAACAAGTATTACGCATCATTCTATTTATAATGCTGGGAGCATTTGTCTTCTGGTTTGTTTATGAGGATTTGGATGTAAATAAAATATTATCTTCACTCAAGCAGGCAGAGTATAAATGGATTGCTTTGTCTTTGTTGCTGGGAATTTTGAGCCACATAAGCCGGGCTCGCCGTTGGGTGTTGCTGATAAAACCACTGGGACATAACCCAAAGTTAAGTAATTCGTTTTTTTCGGTAATGATTATGTACCTTTCTAATATTGCCGTTCCTCGTTCCGGCGAATTTGTACGCTGCTCGTTGATGAGGCGATACGAAAATGTTTCGTTTTCAAAATTGCTGGGAACCGTAATCACAGAGCGGGTGTTTGATTTCATCATGCTTTTTGCCATGCTGGCAGTGGTTTTGGTCTATCAAATTACTGATATTCAGACTTTGGTCGAGAATAATCCGGGAGTCTATGAAAAATTCGCCTCAATTTTTACCTTAAACCGGCTTATTGTATTGAGTTTGGTTTCACTTGCAGTCCTTACTTTAATGTATATCTTCAGGTCAAAGCTCAAACATACTCTGGTGTGGAAAAAACTATCAGAATTTCTCAAAAACATTACTGAAGGGATAAAGACCGTTCGTAAAATGAAAGATAAGGGCGAGTTCTTGTTTCATACGATACTCATCTGGGTTTTGTATTTTTTGATGATATATGTTACATTTTTTGCTTTTGATTTTACCTCAAATTTAACTGTAATGCAGGCACTTACCGTGTTTGTAATGGCAAGTTTTGGTATGGTATTCCCTTCACCCGGAGGAATTGGTTCGTGGCATTTTATGGTCATGCAAACGTTGTTTATTTACGGCGTGCATGATATGAATCTTTCGGGTGCATTTGCATTTGCCGCCCACGGAGCCATGACGATGATGCTCATCGTAGTGGGCCTCATTTCCTATATCCTGATGCCGCTCATGAATAAGGATAGATTAAGTTTGCCCGGCAACAGTAACATGTAATTTCGGAAATATTGTATAGCTTGTTATAATGGGTACTTGTGTTCTATTATAGATTTAAGGATAAGCCTGAAAGTCCTCATTGATTGAACCCGCTTCAGGGAGATTCATTTTTTGTTCATACTAACTGGCCTATAGAATTTGTATGTGGTAAATATTATACACCTTAGCATACAAAATACCATGCTCGCATAGTCTAATCCATTATTTTAAAATCGGCTATTTTTTCAGATATTAAAAATTAGAAAAACACGGTAACGCCTAATTTGTAGGAAGAATATTGGTAAATGAAATCCTGAACGGTTTCAAAGTTTTTA
This sequence comes from Bacteroidota bacterium, assembly GCA_034659855.1. Lineage (GTDB taxonomy): Bacteria > Bacteroidota > Bacteroidia > Bacteroidales > JAADGE01 > JAYEIA01. The sequence continues at coordinate 835 of JAYEIA010000221.1, read as the reverse complement.
ACAGTGCCGCCGGTCAGGTCAATAATTAGTGATAGTTTGGTGTTTCGTCCGTAGTTGTTCAAACTTACTCCCGATTGCATAATCAGCCCTAAAGAGCTCTCTCGAAAAGTGCTCAGATAGTTAAACCGGGGACCGGCACCAAAAAACAGCGAGCTGTTTCCGGTTCGTCCGAGGTTTACCGTATAATTTATCGGCACAGCCAAACTGCTTACAATTAAAACCCCGATTTGCTCTGTATTGGCGGTATCGGTATAATTGAGTTTATTGAAGTCAATATCAGCAATAGATTGAATATTAAAGCTTTTATTTATCCTGTAAATAAAATTGGCATTAAACGAAAGTGTTCCCATATTTATTGAGGCAGTCGTATCAATAAAGTGAATGTCGGGGTCAGAACTTACCGAAAATACTGAGCTGCCTATAGTGGAACCCAGTCCAAAACGAAATTTTTTATAATTACTCGGAATTAATAGGATGTTCACTGTATTAAATTCTCCGATTTTTACCACTTTAGTTTGCATGCCGGCATAGCTGAATTGCAACTTTTGAATTTCGTCGGGGAGGCTTAATTTGTACTCTCCATTGGCATCAGTCAGCGTAAAAATTGACGGAGCATTATAAGCAGAAACTTTCACCCCGCCCAGGGGATCGCCCCCAAGCTGATTCACACGCCCGGTTATCAGTCGGTTGCCGCCATACGATTGAAGAATGGTAATTGACAGTATGAACAGCAGGATTAATTTTCTTATGTTTTCCGGTTTTGTCGCAAAATTAATACTATTTTTTGAATGAGACCAAACTCATTGAAATATAGTTATTCAAAAAAGCAAAAAAA
>JAYEIA010000220.1:0-7608 GCA_034659855.1 Bacteroidota bacterium | reverse complement strand
ATCTATGGCTTTCTTTGAACTTAAGTTATTATTATCCGATACTTTAAAATTAATAATCCAAGAACCGGTAGCAGGAACAGTTCCGTAGAACAATCCGGTTTGAGATATTTGCATACCGATGGGAAAAGGTTCGGGCAACATTTGATGTTTTGTGTTTGAAGGGTTATAATCTCCCGAAATTTCTGAAATAAGAGAGCTTCCTTTCCCGTTTGAAATACCTGAAGCCCAACTTATGCCCGGAGTAATATTGTCTCCGTAAAAGAATTCTAAATTTCCGTCAGGATATATGGTTAGTGCTGCTTCCACATTAGCCGCTTCGTCTCCGTATAATGAAGTTTTCCACCTGAATGTGGCAGACTCAGAATCTCCCGAATAAAAAATACCGTCGGTTGTTCCGGATATCAGTAAGTCGGAGGCAAATACACCTATAACTTTGCTGTTTCTTATGGCACCCTCTGTTCTTATGTATGAGAAGGCTTCCTCAAAAATTATTGAGCCGTCGGTTGTTACAACAACTTCATCGAATATTTCTCCAAAATACGGAAATGAAAAGTCAAGTTCCTGAACAGCATAACCGTCATCGTTACTTGTTGGAGTTAATTCCGTGTTTATCCCGGTCGGGAAATTTTCCGAGAGAGTTTGCTCTTCATAATTTATATCTATACTCCACTTGTAAGGAACCGAGCCTCCTGCTGCTTCTAACTGATATTCTGTATAATCTCCTGCCTGAGCTGTTTCAAGAAAATCGGTAGTAATTTCAGGTGCGTCAAACTCCGGACTCAGAATAATACTCATCAGAGTTGTCCCGTTATCGGTTATTGTTTTGTTGTGTTCGGAGCATGTCCAGGTATTTGTTCCGTCGGTTATTTCAAAATCAATAATTTGGCCGTTGCCTAAACTGTAAGGATCTTGTTCATCAATTTTGAGGAAAAATTTTGCTTCTTGTTCCGGTTCAATATAAGACAGTAGGGTAGTTATGTCAATGGTAAATTCAATAGGCGAGGATGAAGTCCCTCTCATGTCAAAGTCTCCCCCTTGTAGATTAAACAGCGGAATATTATATAACTGTTCCGGTTCACTATCCGAAATATTTTCAGCAATACCGAATGATACTTTAACTTTGTTTCTTGAATTATGTTCCATTTTTATTTTAGCCGAAAGCGTAGTTTCAAAATTTTCTTTTGCCGTAACACCAAATACTTGATTGGACATAATTCCTCCGTTTTCAACCGGTTCTGCCAATAGTTTGTACATTACATATGCAAATCCGCCGTCGCCCCAGTAGGTTCCCCAACTATTTACCATTATTAATGCACCTCGTTCGCAGTCTTTTAAATCAACAACTCCGTCATTGTTAATATCAATGTTGGTTGTAATTTGTCCGTCATTATTAAAGTCGTATTCAATATTATCGTTCCAACCTACAAATGTCATGGCATGATTTACAGAATTTCCCCAACTTGTAACAATATTATCGTAAGTAAGATTATATCCGTCGTTAGAAATACCCGCAGCAAAAGAAACGATACTGCCTTCGTCGGCAGCTTCTAAATGGTCATACATCCAATGCTTCAGAGTCTCAATTCCTTCAAGAGTATTTACATCTATCGAGAATAATTCATCTATTCTGTTGGCTTGCCCCGACTCGTAATTGTCATAACCGCTCATCCAATATGTTGCATCTTGGTACAATCCTCCGTATGTTGCAACAGTCGGGCATCCGTCAGCTTGAATAATATTCCAACCGTCGGCCATCCATGAGCCGTTTGCACCGCTGCCTCCATTAAGGAAATTGTAAGTGTAATGGGTAGGGAATTGATTTTGAGATGTATTTGCCGAAGTTCCTCTCATGTAGTTACTTTCGTAGGTATAAACGTATGCAACTCCACTGGCTTGGGCACAGCATCCGTCGGTCTGACTGAAAACAGATCTGAAATACGGTTTAGTGCTGTTGTCATAAGATGTCGGCAGCTCTTTATCTCTGTAATTTTCAGGGCGTGTTTTCCTCTGTATTTTGTTGATTTCTTCTGCCGAAGGTACTCTAAAGCCTCCGAGAATCCATGGTTCACCTGTTTTGTCAGGGTTAACATTTTTAAGCTGACCAAAACTTGAAAAGCTTATTGATACAATTAACAGTAAGGATATAAAGTATTTCATTTCTTATTAATTATTGGTTTTTATGTATAACTATGAGGGCGTTTGTTTCAAAAGTTGCATGTATTTCTTTAATTTATGTTACATTTTGGTAAATATTGAAAATTTTTGAAAAATTAAGTAGTTTTTTTTACAGGAATAAACAGCCAACAATATAAATTCGTAAGCTATAAATAAATATTCGTGTTGGATAACAGTAAATTCGTTTTAACTTTGACTGTTCAAAAACCGTAAAACAAAAAATGCACAGAGCGATAATAGTTGTATTGTTTTTTTGGGGTGGTTCATTGTCCGGTCAAACGGCTGACAGTCTGAGAACCAGGATAAAAGCCGGAGACGGTGAGCAGAAGGGACTATTATTAGCTGATATGGCCTCTCATTTTGCCGGTGTGAATGCCGATAGTGCAAAGTACTATTATGCCGAATCATTAAAGTATTTGTCATCTTTTCGGGAAAAGTCCGAAGTACACGAATCTGTGGCTATGCTCTATTTTTATGAGAGCGACTTTCTGAATGCTTTAGAAAACTTTAAATTGTCTTTGGCTGCGGCTAAACAAACGGGAAAAGACAGTATTATTGCCCGTCGATACTCTGATTTAGGTGTAGTATATGATTATTTGTCGGCCTACGAAAAATCGATTGACTACTACTTTAAAGCCTTAAGTCTTTTTGAAAATTCGGATGATAAAAAAGCAAGTTCTAAAATATACAACAATTTAGGCATTATCAGCCAAAACAGGGGGCAAGCCAAGCAATCCTTAGACTATTATAACCAATCGTTGGCACTGCGGAAAGAAATAAATGCAGAACCGGAGCTCATTGCGTCCTTGTTTGTAAATATCGGCTCGTTATATGAAGATATAAAGGACTATCCGAAATCATTGGATTATTATCATAAATCGTTGAAAGTTTTCAGGCAAAAGAAAAATTTAAAAAATTTGTCCTTGGTTTTGAATAATATAGCCGGTGTAAAGTATTTAATTCAGGAAACAGACAGTGCGAAGATATATAATGGTGAGTCCACTCAAATTAATAAGTCCATTGGCAATGAGCTGGGTTTAATAAGTAATTTCTATTTGCTGGGAGAAATATTCAACGCCGAAAATTTACCGGACAGTTCAATGGTCTATTTATACAAGGCCTTAGAACTATCCGAAAAATATCATCAAACGTCAAAAATGGCAGATATCTATTCGGGTTTAGTGAATGTTTACAAAAAAACAGGTCGCTATAAAGAAGCCGTTAGCTTGCAAGACAGTATTTTAGTATTATCTGATAATTTTAACAATGAAAAGATTACGGATAAAATTGAGACACTCAGAATTGTTTATGAAACAGAAAAAAGAGACAGAGAATATTCTGATTTGCAGAAAGATATTAGAAATGACAGATTGTTATATGCAGGTCTGGCCCTTGGGCTCTTACTGGTTAGTATTATCGTGGTATTAATCCTGAGGCAAAAACTGGTAAAAGCACGATTGCATACCGGAATTTTTAATCAACGATTACTCCGATTGCAAATGAATCCCCATTTTATTTTTAATGCCTTGGCTTCTATACAGGCTTATATGACAGATAAAAACAGTAAGCAGGCTGCGGTGTATTTATCCTCATTTTCAAAACTGACACGATCCATTTTGGATAATTCGCGCAAAGACTATATTACTGTGCAGGAGGATATTGATACGATTGATAATTACCTGAAAATACAGCAAATGCGATTTAGTGATCGTTTTGATTATGCTGTTGAAGCGGATGATACGATTGATTTTGATAATCTAATGATACCGCCCATGCTCACACAACCCTTTACTGAAAATGCGGTGGTTCATGCTTTCAAGAATATTAATTACAGAGGATTTCTGAAGGTTCAATATGAACTATCCGGAGAATTTCTTAAAATCATAGTAAAAGACAACGGCAAAGGCTTGAATAGGTCTGAACAGGCTTCAAAAAAGTCATCACATGCTATAAATATTACCAAAGAGCGCCTGAAAATTCTAAATCGAAAAAAATCCAAGTCTATTAAATTTAAATTGGTAGATTTAAAAGATACCGCAGTGAAACAAGGAATTCGAGTCGTATTTTTTGTCCCTGTTGTAAAAAAATACTGATATGAGAACAGCTGTTATAATAGATGATGAATCGAAAATTCAAAATTCACTGAATCAGATAATCAATGATTTTACTGAAGGAATTGAGTTAATTGGGAAAGCCGGCAATGTCCGAGACGGATTACATTTAATAAAAAATACAACACCCGATATTGTGTTTTTAGATATTGAGATGCCTGACGGCAGCGGCTTTGACTTGTTAAAACTTTTGCCTCAGCTTAATTTTTCCTTGATTTTTTGTACGGCTCATAACGAATACGCTGTTGAAGCTTTTAAGTACAGTGCTGTAGATTACATACTCAAACCCTTTGAAATAGTTGATGTGGTCAAAGCGGTTGAACGAGCCCAAAACACTATCAATTTAAGGAATAAAAATGACAGTATCAAGCAGTTATTGAACGAAGTTTCGGATTCTAAAAAGGAAAAAATTGTTCTCAAGACTTCAACCGACGTTCATATTGTTCAAATTGATGAAATATATAATTGTGAGTCCGAAAGCGGATATACAACCTTTATGTTCAAGGGGGATAAAAAAATTCTTGTTTCCAAGAACTTAAAGGAATTTGATTATTTACTCAACAATCACGATTTTATAAAAACTCACCAGTCGCATATGGTCAATATGAATGTTATTGAACGATACCATAAGCGAGACGGCGGATATCTGATATTATCAAATGGTCGTGAAATTCCTATCTCCGTCAGGAAAAAAGAAGCCGTGCTTTCGGCTTTAGAGTCCAAGTATAAGTAATTTGGGGTATTTAAACTTTATTCTCTTCAAAAACGAAAGCTTATACATAACCGATATTATTCATGAATAATTCGGATAAATTTCCGGGGTACCTAAATTGAGGTAGTATCCAATAAAAACAAACAGCATGAAGCAAATGCCTCATGCTGTTTGTTTTTAAAAAGGTTCTTTATCTGATATTGATATTTTCACCGTCAATATTATTAAATGTAAGATCAATTAGCGTTGGGTTATCATCAATTCCGTCATAAGAAATTCCGTTAGATTCAGAATGCTCTATTGTGCAATTGGATATTGTAACAGCACTTCCCGTGTCGTCTAAATAAATCTCAGCAGAAAAATTGGCATAACCGCCTCCGTATTGGAATATGCAATGGTCAAAAACAGTTCCGCTCATAGTTCCGTTGTATAAGAATATGCCGTCCCAGTCACCATTATTCATACTTCCTTCAGGAGCTGCCGAAGTAAATGTAATTTCGTTACCCACTGTTCCTTCAGCAATAATTTTTCCGTAATTTCCTGAGCTGTATGCTATGTCAATTTCGGCTCCGGTAGAAAAACTTACTGTAGTTCCTGCTTGAATAGTTAATACAGAGCTACTTGTACTTTGTATATGAACAGTTCCATCAATAACATAAGGAGCATTTTGAGGAAGCCATGTAGAATTAGCTTTATCCATAGTGGAAGATTCAATCATGATACCTTTGTTACTTGCACTTGCTTGGAAATCATTTCCGGTACCAATTCCATCGGCAGCATTGGCTTGTAACTTAATAAATTGGTTTGCAATATCTGACATGGTATTATTAGTGAAAGACGTAAAGGCTGTAGCGTCATCGTCTAAGTTTATTCCGTAGGCTGCACTGTATCGTAGGGTACAGTTGTCCATAGAAAAACTTGCATTTCCCTCAGCTGAAATCATTGCTGAAAAGTTTGCATAGCCACCACCGTATTCAATAGTGCAATATTCAAAACTTGTGCTGCTTGTTGTGCCGTTATACATAAAAATACCATCCCAATCACCGGCAACAGGTGTTCCGTTTGCAGAGGTAAATAGAATAGGGTTTTCACTTGTTCCGTCGGCGATCAATGTCCCGTACTTATCGCTTGAGTATGCTATGTCAAACTCAGCACCATCTAAAAAGCAAACGGTAGCTCCCGGGTTAATAGTAAGTTCTGTTCCCGCTGTACTTTGGATATTTACAGTTCCCTCTATTACAAAAGGAGCCGTTTGTGCTTTCCAGCTTACACTTGATTTGTCTAATGTACTTGATTCAACAAGAATACCTTTGTTTCCGGACACGGTAATGCTGTTCCCTGTCCCAATACCGTCGGCACCGTTGGCTTGAACTGATAGGGCATAACCGGTAATATTTGATACCGTATTATGAGTAAAAGAACTAAAAGACGTTTCGTCGTCCTCAAGAAGAATTCCTTGAGAAGCACTGTGCCTTACTGTACAGTAATCCATGGCAAAAGTTACATTTCCTTGAGCATATATCATGGCTGAATAATTGGCATAACCACCGCCGTATTCAAAAATACAGTATTGAAAAGTGGTGGTCGGAGCTGTGCCTTCGTAGATAAAGATTCCGTCCCAGTCGCCGGCAACAGGCGTTGCATTGGCCGATGTAAATGTAATCGGAGCTTCTTCAGTACCTTCGGCAATAAGAGCAGTACTTGCATTTGAATTGTATCCGAGATTTATTTGTGCACCGTCCAAGAATTTGATTACGGTTCCGGGTTCAATGGTAATTACATTTCCTTCGAGGTACAGCGTTCCGTCAACAATATGGTTGTCACCGGCATTCCAAGTTTCGTCTTGTTCCAGAGTTCCTTCGTGAGTAATTGTATTTCCTGTTCCGCCCGGTGAAGCAGTAATTGTCACCTCTTTTGTGGCAGATAAATCGGCTGTTGTATTTGTTACCACGAAAGTAAAAATTATTTCTTCCCCGTCGGTAATGTCGTTAGGCATTGTGTAGGTGTAGTCGGTTGTTGATTCTCCGGCAGAAACACTTTTGTCAAAAACGTCGGTATCATAGCTATTGGAAACTGCTATTGTCATTTCTTCATCTGAACTTGCCAAAATTGAAAATGTTATTTCATCTCCGTACCAACCGGTTTCACTTGAGGGGGTTACGGTTACTTCGGGCGTATCATTGTTTTTACAGGAATTCATAAAAATTGAAACTGCAAAAATAATAATTGCTGCAATGGTAAATTGTTTCATCGGATTAAATTTTGGTTATAAAAATAGTTTATTGTGTAAGCAAAATTAGTGAAATTAATTCAATTTTGGTGCAAAGTATAAATACGGTTGGGTTTAATAAATATTGGTTAACTTATAGTCCGGATTCGTTAATTTTTTGTCATAGGGTTAAAAAAAAACGTAAATTTGATAAAAATAAAAATCATGAAAAAAATTAGTGTTTTTCTTTTAGTGATATTGATTTGCTCAATTACATAAAAAAAGCATTAACTTTGACAAAAATAAGATCAATGAAAGAATTAAATATAGGATATTCCGATTTTAAAGAAATAATACTAAACAATAATTATTTTGTTGATAAATCCTTATTAATAGAAGAA
>JAYEIA010000219.1:0-7712 GCA_034659855.1 Bacteroidota bacterium | reverse complement strand
CAACACTTTTTGCCAATTCAAAATCTAAATCGTTGTTGTATAGGTCAATATTCAGCGATAATCCGTCTTTGTCAATTGAGGGGTTTATGTCATAAGCCGGAGCAAGTCGCCATTGATTGTTTTTTATAATAAAACCGTGATTTCGGAGGTGGTCATCGGTATTTGAGATTGCAATATTAAACACAATACGTCGCCAAAGCTGATGAAGGTCTTTTTTTGTTTCCGAGCCTGAAAATTGTATAAATTCTGCAATTTCGAGGTATGAAGGACTTTCGTATCTGATAATGTTTTCGCTGTTTCCGGTCATAGTCATTGCCGAAGCAAAATGAATACGTTCTTCGCCTGCACGGTCGAAACGTTTTGTGAAAAAAGTATGAAAACGCCCCGATATTTTCTGACACTACAAATTGTCGGTTGGGTCGATTTGTTTTTACGCAAAATTTACAGAACAAAAAGTCAATTATCCACACCAAAATCCTGTAAGGGCAGGCATTGTACAATATCCGGAATATTATTTGTATTCAAGTGCAAGCAATTATGCCGATGAAAAAAATATTCTTGATGTAAGCGTTCTTAGTTTTCTATGGAAAACAGTAAAATAATATTTCGACGGAGGCAGAGCCATCCGCCGAACGTTGCACAGCCTATAGCGAACGGGGGTGAAATAATGCAGATAAAATGTTTATCCGTAGAGCCACGCCCCGTCGTAGCTCTACAAAAAATACCATCGTCAGAATTAGGTTTTTCAAAAAAAATATCCGGTTTTCAAAAAAATTCCTATATTTATGCAACAATAATCGGACAGTAAAGTCCTTTAACCGTAAAATACAATTATTATGACAGAACTAATCAGCCAAGCCGGAGCCGTTTTAAAACAAGGTACCGAACTTATGAAAATTCCCGCTGTCAGCGGAGCCGTAGCCGGTTTGTTCGGGTGGCTAAAAAAAGCTTTTAAAAACAATAAGCGTGCCCAAGAGCGTCTGGAACTTATCCAAAAAGCTGAAGCCAACGAAGAAACCATCAAACAACTGCAAACCAATCTGGATGATTTGTTGTACGACAATGAAGAATATCAAAAACAGTTGGCCGAAATGGTAGAAGAAGTTAAGAAACAGGCCGATAAAGCCGGTGTCAAAAATGTTACCAAAACCAATACCATGAACGTAACCGGTAACAGCAACATTTCCATACAAGACAGCAAAGGCGATATTAATCTCAATCAATAATTCATTGTAGAGCCATGCCACGGCGTGGCTCTACTAATTTCGCAAGAGAATTGAGAACCATAATAAAAGATATTTATATCTAAATAATTGCATTATTCATATTTGTTCTAAATAATAGCAACTTGTTTCAAAAAATCACAAATATCATCATTCCTTTTATCCTGTTAATCTCTACAACAGGAGTATCTCTCAGTAAGCACTATTCGGGAGGTGAGCTTTATTCTATTTCTCTTGTCGGTGAAGCTGAAAGCTGCTGTACCGTTCCTTGTGATTGTTGCAGCGATGAATCTGATTTTTATAAGTTAGTCGTTGATTATTTAATGTCTGCTTCTCAGGATACGCCTGACATAAACATTCTCAATTTGTTTGAAGTCTTTGATGTGAACAGCATGACTTTAAAATTAGATTTTTATGTTGACAGAAGTTTTGAACTAATCGCCGACTTTTCTCCGCCCGAATTAACCCATTCAATCTCTTTCCTTCAGACATTTTTGTGCTGATAAATACCTTAAATATTTGAGCAAAAATATCTTTGCCCTCATTTTATGTTGCGGCAAAAAGATATTTAGTTTTATCTAATATTAATCAAATTATTATGAGGTATGTTAAACCAATTCGTAAAATTCTTTTTAGACCATAAACTTGTTACGGGTTTACTGTTGGTCATATTTATATCATGGGGTATCATAACTTCTCCGTTCAATCGGGATGGCATTTTGCCGAGTGATCCCGTTCCGGTTGATGCTATTCCTAATATCGGAGAAAACCAACAGATTGTATTTACCAAATGGTCCGGCAGATCTCCACAAGATATTGAGGATCAAATTACCTATCCATTAACGACCTCATTATTGGGGATTCCCGGAGTAAAAACCATCAGGAGTAGTTCCATGTTCGGGTTTTCGAGTATATATTATTTTCAAAGATGATGTTGAATTTTATTGGAGTCGTTCTCGAATTCTTGAAAAATTAAATTTTCTGCCCGGAGGTCTGCTGCCCGATGGTGTTCAACCTAAAGTACTCCCCATTGATTGGACTAAAAATGGACAAAGTTAAGGTGGAAATAATTTAACTTTTTAAGATGTTTGAAATTAAAATTTTATTTCAACTTTCCCACTTTAACTTGCGGTCTTAATTTTGGGGAGTATTATAAACAGCAAAATATTCCTTTGGGGTTACATCGGAAATCGCTTAGAACTTGAAGAAATCAACTGTTAAGTGTCAGTTATTCAGTCGATTGCAGCTTGTGGGCAATTTCTCATCCCGGCTCGGTAAGTAATCATGAAAAATTAATTGTATATTGGTAATTCAATATCTTACTGAATTTATTAACTTTACAGAATTGCGTAAGCAACAATAAAAAGCACTTAGTGCTTATCTTTGCTTATAACGAAAAATATTATGAGTAAAACACCAACATTTTCATTTGTAATACCGGCCTACAACGAGCAGGAGAATATCCCGCTCTTATATAAGTTATTATGTAATCTTGATTTTGAAGACAGCGAAAGTTTTGAAGTTCTGTTTATCAACGACGGAAGTGAGGACGATACGGAACAAACCGTAAAACAATTATCAATACAAGACGACCGGGTTAAATTGATTAATTTAAGTCGTAATTTCGGACATCAGGCGGCACTGAGTGCAGGTCTTAAATATGCCCGGGGGAAAGCGGTAATTACCATGGACTGTGATTTGCAAGACCCCCCGGAAGTGGCCGTGCAGATGATTAATATGTGGAAAAACGGAACGGATATTGTTTATGCCCGAAGAAATAATTTTCGAAAAGATAATTTCATAAAAAGAGCCGGTTCCAAAATATATTATCGTTTAATGAAACGCTTTGCCGGTATTGATATTCCGACCAATGTTGGTGATTTTCGGTTGGTTGATAAAAAAGTATTAGATGAACTTAATCGCATGGGGGAGCATTCCAGATATTTGCGCGGGATGGTAGCCTGGACCGGATTTTCGCATGATTTTGTAAATTATGATCGCCCCGACAGGAGGTTGGGTATCTCAGGTTACAGTTTCAGTAAACTGGCCACTTTGGGAATGGACGGCATGGTAAATTTTTCCGTGCTTCCTCTGAGATTGGGTTTTATTTTGGGCTTTGTCAGTATAATCAGCGGGATGGGTTTATTTTTCTATCAATTGCTTGATGTCATATTCAATGATGTATATTACCATCTGTATAAATGGCTGATTGTAATCGTATATATTTTTATGGGGTTTATGTTTTTGTTGCTGTGGATTATTGGCGAATATATTGGCAAAATATACGACGAAACTCGTAATCGCCCGATATATATTGTCAAAGAAACCGTTAACTTAGATGAGTTCAGCTTAAAAAGTTATAAAGTTGAAAGTTCATAAAGTTAGAATACAGAATATCAGGGTTTTATGTAAAATTACGCAATTTAATTAAAGTCTTGATATTAAGCTATTTACACTTTTAACTTTAAGAACTTTATACTTTATAGACTACACGCTTAGATGCTTAAATTATCTGAGTTCTATACATTGATAAATTGAAGTTGGCCGCTTGTTTTGAATGTCGGATTATAAGGAATAAAGAAAAACTGTATGAAATTATTGATACTAAATTATGAATATCCGCCATTGGGAGGCGGTGCAGGAATAGTGTCAAAGTATCATGCCGAAGGCTTGGCAAAAATCGGTCATCAAGTAACGGTGCTTACCGCATGGTTCAAGGGGGAGAAGGAAATTGACGAGAGAGAAAATCTGAAAATAATCAAACTAAAATCCAAACGCCGATACGATTATAAATCTACACCGGACGAATGGATTTCTTGGATTTTTAAATCCAAACGATTTTTGGCCGACTACTTGGTCTCAAATCCCCAAGATTATTGTTTGGCACATTTTGCATTGCCCGGCGGTGAAGTGGCTAAATATCTTCACCGAAAATTCAATTTACCCTATGCCGTTATCTCTCACGGTCAAGATATTCCGTGGTTTTTTCCGAAGCAAATGTTCAAATATCATTTAATTACTTATTTTTGGATAAAAAGAATTTGCAAAAAAGCCGATAAGCTCATATTACTGACCGATGCCATGAAACAAAATGCCGACCGTTTTATGGGAAAATTCAAAGACAAAAATATTATTATCCCCAACGGTTGTGAGACAACTAATTTTTTTCCGAACTATAAAAAGCGTTCCGAAAAATTTAAAATTATTTTTGCCGGCAGGCTTGTTTCCCAAAAATCACCGTTTGTATTTTTGAAAGCTCTGAGTCTGCTGAAAAAACAAATCGGATCAAAATTTACTGTTAATATTCTCGGCAACGGCGATTTAAAAGACAAAATGCAACAATTTGTAAGCCAAAATGGTTTAGAAAATGAGGTGTATTTTAAAGGCTGGGTAAGCAAAAGAGAAATGCTTGAGGAATACCAAACAGCTCATGTTCAAGTAATGTCGTCGGCAGCGGAGGCTATGTCTATTGCTGCTTTGGAGGCTATATCGTCAGGAGTATATTTGATATCGACACCGGTAAGCGGGAATACTGATATAATTGAAGATGGTGTAAATGGCGAAATTTTCCCGTTCAAAGATGCTACAGTATTATCAAATAAATTGGAGCAATATTATAAGGATAAATATTCTGAAAATTATAAGGTGTTTGATAATTTTTTGTCAAATTTCAGAAAAAAATATGATTGGAGCAGTATTGTTGAAGAAATTAATGTTAGAATTTTAAATTAGCAGTAAAGTAATTTTTACTATGAAGCGAGTTAAAAAAGAAAAGACTAAGCAAAGCAAGCAAAAAACTATTCCGAAAACAAACAAAAAAGTCAAAAGGAATTCAATAATACAGAAATTTTTTTTGTCTTTGAAAGGTGAAGGGTGGTTTTATATTAGTATGCTTTTGATAAGTACCGGTTTATTCTTATTTTTTGGTTTATCTCATCTCGGTAAACAGATATATACCGATGAGCCTGTACTTTGGTATCCTTGGATTGAAGAATTTGGATATGCCCTAAAATCATTAGATTTCAGTACAATTAAAAAACCTTACAACTACCCGGGATTGCCTGTAATAGCATTAGGTTCACTGCTTACTGTCGGAAAAACTTTTTCAGCAATTCCTGCGGAACAATTCCACGAGTATCTCTTTCTGATGAAAAGTCCGATTGTTGTTTTTAATTTTCTTACTCTATTTATTATTTATTTTTTCAGCAAAAAGCTTTGGAATAAAGATACCGCTTTGCTGACTATTGTTCTTATTGCTTTACATCCACTAATCATAGCATTTTCGCAGCATACACAGGGAGATACTACGCTGTGGAATACATTTTTTATTAGTTTGTTGAGCTATTTTATTTATCTGAAATCAGGAAAAATAAAGTATATATTGATTACGGCTTTTTTCTTTGCCTTGGCTGTATTATCAAAATTTACAGGCATGCTTTTGTATCCCTTGTTTTTTATATTTTTATATGGGGAATATCTTTTTGTGAAACTTTCTCGAAAAGATTTTGTAAAACGTGCAAAGGGTTTGTTGGGAATTTATCTAATACTTCCGGTATTTGTCTTTATATTATATCCGTTGGCATGGAGTGCGCCTATTCTCAGTTTAAAAAGCACCTATCTGCATTATACAATCAGCAGAATAAACCCTATTTTTCCAATCGCAGCAATACTCCTGTATGCTGAGGTTGCATTTTTAAAAGGACGGTTTTCCGAAAAATTAAAAAGACTTCCGTTGTTGAAAATTTCTTTTGTTTTGAGTATCGTATTGTTTCTTTTAAGCACCGTTTTCGGAATATTATCGAGTAAATTTTCTGTATTGCAGGGCGGAGGACAATCTGTTTTTGGGGGAGTACATGTAAAAGATTACTTATCAACAACAAGTCAAATCAGTAGATCGCTGAATGCTGTACTGCCGTGGTATATATTTGGAGGATTGGCGGCAATAATTATAAAACGATTGGTCTCCAAATCAAAAGCACAGTACACACGTTTTGTTGTCTATTTTTTGTTTTCGGCCTTGGTATTTTCACTCGGAGCTGTTTTAGGAGGCTATCAAGTGTGGGTCAAATATGCGTTATTTTTGATTCCGATGTTTGCTGCCGCCTTTGCATTACTGTTTACAAATGCGTTTCCCAAATCAAAATTCCTGCTGCCCGTATTTATTGTATTGGCTGTGGTAGAGGTCATCTCTGTTTACCCGACTTATTTCTCCTACCGAAATCGTTTTTTGCCCCTGCAAAACAGCAATCAGTATGACGGAAATTACGGGGGATATGAATTAGCACAAAAAGCCAATGCCCTGCCCGGCTCCGATACGCTGAAAATTCTTTCTGACACTTACGGGTTTATGTATTTTTTCAGAGGACAAAATTCGGTAATAGCACAACAAATTACCGAGCAACAACTCATGCAATTTGATTATGTGTTTTTAAGTTCATTCGGAAAAAGAGAAAAGACGGCTTGGGGTATGATACCGTATTCTTTAAGATTGCTTTATGAAATGCCGATAGATTCGGCAAAATTTAAGATTGGCAGCCTAAAATATTATGCTAAACTGGTTGATGTTTCGAAATTGGAAAATAAAATTTCCCCGGAGAACTATTATGACCCTGATTTTTATGTAGATTTATCTGAAAACAACAGTATATGCTTTTGGATAAAATCCTTGCCGGACTCAAGCTCTGAAATAATATCATTAAGTCGCACAGCTGATGATAACATTAAGTTTTTACTGTCAGGCAATACCTTATCCACACAATTTGACGGAACAAATATTTTATCGTCAGAAATAGTTCCGTCTAAATGGCAACATATATGCTGGATATCCAAAAACAAAGAAAAAGGAAACCAAAGAGAACTGTACATTAACGGAAAAAAAACTGACAGTAAATTTGTAAAAAATCTTGGCTTGGATATAAAAGGTATTTTCATGAATATGAAATTTAAAGGTGAAATTCAAGATTTCAGAATTTATAATAAGCCCTTAACCAATTCCCAAAGACAAGCAATTTATAACGAAGGAGAAATTATAACTGAGGCGAAATTGAAAGCAGACGGTTTAGCTTTTGCTCCTGTAAGACATTACACAAAACAATAATCAATGAAATACTCCTATATACAAAACAGACATTGCCCCGTATGTGCCGGTAAAAAGATAAAGAAATTGCAACTTGTAAACAATATTGATATTGTAAGGTGTAAAGAGTGCAAAATGGTTTTTGCAGATGTTGATAATTCTGAAATTGACGAAAAAAACAGTTATACACATGAATCTTTTTACAGATATCTTGCCAAAGAACCGGTTTACACATCGGCCTATTATGATTTGATATTAGAAAAAATTATAAAAAAAACAGAAAAAAAAGCGGTTAAAATACTTGAATTCGGAAGCGGACCCGGCTTTTTTCTGCGGAGAGCAAAACTTAAAAACATTGAAGCTTACGGTTGTGATTTTTCGGAATATTCGATTTTGGCCAAAGATATTTTTGA
>JAYEIA010000218.1:0-7756 GCA_034659855.1 Bacteroidota bacterium | reverse complement strand
CAATTTTATGTCGCCAAGGGTCAGTTATATGACTTTGTAACTCATTACATCGAACATTCTTAAGTCTATCCTGTCAGGTGAAAACACCTGACAGGTGCAGATTCCTGCCGGCTACCTTGCACCTGATAGGGATTTGTATCCGTTTGAATTCTGTGTGGTGAAAACATACGAGGCGCAAGAGTCGATTGCTGATTTTGTCAATAATCTTGCAACTAATTGTTTTATAAATCATGGCTTTCTGCACCTGTCAAGTGTTTTTACCTGACAGGATTTTGGCATTCAAGCTTATTTATTAACAAGCACTAAACTGAAATTACCGCAGATTAACATTGATGGATTGCTTTGAGCGTATAATAAAGTGGCGTTCTTTGGTAAACATAGTTGCTCGTGCCCCTTTGGTTCGGTGTATCACAATATAATGTCCGGGTTGCAGATGAACATTGGCCTGAGTTTCCATACGCAAAGATTTTATCAGTCGGGTTTTTCCTTTAGATATCAAATATATTCCGCCGTAACCTTTGGCAGGTAAGAAAATATTGGCCAACCCGGGTTGAGGTATTTTAACCAATTGTTTTTGGCTTTGTCCAATTTCAATTCCGTATCTTTTGATTCGGGGCAGACATAAAATTTCTAAGTCATACGTTCCGGTAATATATTTTTGAGGTTCAAACATACGCCCAACGTGTAGGGTCTCTTTGCTTCCGTTTTTACGAATGATGTATTGGAGTCCTTTATATTCCAAACCGTCATTTTGAATGACATTGAGCGTGCCTTGCGGGGTTTTTGCTTTTATTTTGTTATGTTTCCCCTCCCTAAGTTTGATGCCCGATACATGTACCGGCGGAATTGTATGTACAGTCATGGAGTAATTGACATCAGGAGACATACTCAGCGTGTCCGGATTGCCCAAAGCATTCAAGGTATGAATAATTTGCCGGTCGATAATCTTTCGGTCTGAATTGTATAAGCTTATCCCGACATTGGTTTCTGCGGGCTGATTGTAGGCATCCAAAAGATCAATTTCAGCCGTGGTTCCCTTGACTGACTTTTCAATGATTGTGGTAACAATTTGTTCAAATTCTTCTTCATCATTGGCATTGTAGAATTGTCCGATACACTCAAAGGCTTCTTTGAATTTGACATCCAAACCAATTCCGATAATAAAAGGTTTCAGTGTAATTCCTTTTTCATACAGGCCGAGAGCTATTTTACAAGGATCGCCGTTGCAGGCCTCAATGCCGTCGGTTATTAGAATAATAATATTTCTGCAATTGACACAGGGCGGAAAATCATCACCGGCCTCTTCCAAAGAACGGGCAATGGGAGTTGTTCCTTTCGGTGTCGTGTATCGCAATTTTTGTTTGATGTATTCTGCATTGTTTTTTCTGAACGGAACCTCGAGTTTAGTATCGCTGCAATCCTGTGGCGGAACTTTACTTTGGTGGCCGTACATTCTCAAAGCCATTTCTACATTTTCGTATTCTTTGAGCTTATCCACCATTTTTATAAGCATTTTTTTGGCCACCTCAATTTTGGTTCCCGACTCCCAACCGGCTGTCATGCTGTTGGATTCGTCAAATATAAATAAAATGCGAGTGGTTACCGGCGAGCGTTTCATTTGTGCTTTCGCAGATATTGACAGCAACATAACCAAAAGAACTAAGACAGATTTTGAAATTTTGAAAAGAGAAGATTGCATACTTGTTTTTTTTGGAACCTTTAAATTAGTGTTTTTCCGAATATAATCAAAGGAAACTGTTGAATATTATAAAACGCTTACTCTTCTGAGGTCTTTTTTAAGCCGGCAAAAGCCAATATAAGTCCCAAGGCTATACCTAATATTGCGGCAAAAAGCACTCTGAATTCCGAGGGCATCAAAAAAGTAACGGTATGCATGGGAATCCAGAAAAATGGTATGGTTTTTTTTAAAACAAAATGCCAATGCGTATTCCAGTCTAAGGCTTGCAGAATTTTTGAAAAATTTATCTTTCGTATGATTGCACTTATTTTTCCTTTGTGAGATACAATATGAATATCGGTAATTTTGTGCAATGTCATCATTACCGGGGCATATATCAAGTTCATTGCAGTACTGATACTGAAAGCTATCAATAGTTTTTGTCCGGAAAAATCACCGCTCATTATTTCTGACGGGTTTTCTAATCCCATGTATTCCAAAAAGGCAGGTGTTCCTTTAGCAAATATCACAAAAGCAATTTTTATGGTAATACCCAAAAAGCCCCAAACAACGGCTCTCGGCAAAAGTCCAAAGTCGGCTTTGTTATATACGCCCTCTTTGAGCCGCAGAGCAAGGCTTTCGCCAAAAGTTGCCAAGAGAGCAAATTTTACGAATGCGGCAATTAGTCCGTGGGCTTGGTTAAAATTTTCATAAGTAGAATAAACCGTTTCCGAGATAAAGAAGGGTGTAAAAAGTAATAGGACTCCCGTAATAATAAAAATGTCTGTTCGTTTCAAGGCGCTTATATTTATTTTTAGCCAGGCAAAAGTAAAATAAAATCAGCGAACAATAAAAAACAAGAAAAATATCTAAGGGTTTGTGATGAAATAAATTGACAGTTTAAACGATGTTATTTTGTTCTTTTCCAACTTAAAAATACTGCGAATAGCATGCTGTTTAAAGGGTTTTCAAGATTTTTTGCGAACGAGCAAAAACCAAAGGCAAAAGGACGAGTTTAAATAAACTTCACCCCTCACCCTTCGCTCTTCACCCTTCAAAGATAAAAGGACAAAAGAACGAGTTTAAAGCGTCAAGTTATTTCGGAACAATCCCTATATTTAGTAAATAAATGCAACTTTATTATAAATTTGAGTCATTGAAATATATGTATATAGAAATTAAAATTAATAACAATGAAACGTATAATAATAATATTTTTCTTGTCACTTAGTGTCTTTTTTTTAAATGCACAAGAGTGGACAAATAATTTGCCGCAAAAGGCAACGGAAGATTACAGCTTAAGAGACTATCAAAAGGCGTTTAATGAATACTGGGCCCCTTATGACGTAGATAATAAAGCGAAATATATTGATTCCGACGGTGTTGAAAGAAAAGCTTCCGGTTGGAAACAATTTAAACGCTGGGAATGGAATTGGGAACCACAGGTAGATGCCAAAACGGGAGCATTTCCCAATACTACAGCTTTGGAAGAATACAAAAAGTGGAAGAAGAACTACCCGGAAGCAAAGAGTAAATCAGCCGACTGGACTCCTCTGGGCCCCACAACCTCAAACAGCGGCTATTCCGGTATCGGAAGAATAAATGCCGTAAATTTTCATCCCGTGGATGTGAATACTTATTGGGTGGGAGCTCCGGCAGGCGGACTTTGGGTTACCGAAAACAATGGGCTGTCCTGGACAAACTTAACTGATGATAATTCCGTTCTCGGGGTAAGCGATATAGTTATCCCTTCTGATTATGAAACATCCGGAATAATTTATATAGGAACCGGAGATAAAGACGGTTGGGACAACCGTTCATTAGGGGTTTTGAAATCTGAAGATTACGGACAAACATGGAATCCAACCGACTTGAGTTTTACTTTCGCACAAAACCGAATGGTCTCCCGCTTGTTAATTGACCCCAATGATAATCAAACCCTAATTGCCGGTACAAATGCCGGCGTATTCAAAACAACCGACGGCGGAGTGAATTGGAGTGAGCAATTGACTTCAAATTCTTTTATTGATATGGAATACAAACCCGGTAATTTTGATGTATTGTATGGCTCTACCACAGGAGGTTTGGTCTTTAAATCAGATGACGGCGGAACCGGTTGGACTCAAGTCCTCAGTTTATCCGCCGGAAGAATCGAATTGGCGGTTACACCGGATAATCCTCAAGTTTTATATGTTGATGTTTCGGCAAACAACAATGGCTTGTACGGTATCTATAAATCAACGGACAGCGGAGACTCTTTTAGCCAAGTTTTTGACGGAACAATTTCAGGAAACAATCTTATGGGATGGTACGAAGGAAACAGTACAGGCGGACAAGGCTGGTATGATTTATCTATGGCGGTTTCTCCCAACAATGAGGATGTATTGCTGATTGGAGGGGTAAATACATGGCGTTCTCAGGACGGAGGATCAAACTGGGATATGGTAAATCACTGGTATGGCGGATTTGGAGCTCAAGCCGTTCATGCCGACAAGCATATGCTGAAATACAGAGCCGACGGAGATTTGTTTGAATGCAACGACGGAGGGATTTATTATTCAAATTCTGACGGAGATATAGACTCTTGGATTGATAAATCTAACGGCATGATGATTAGTCAGATGTATAAATTAGGAACGTCTAAAACCGTTGCCGATGAAACCATAACCGGACTTCAAGATAACGGAACAAAATTACTCTCCGGTTCATACTGGGCCGATGTCAAAGGCGGCGACGGCATGGAATGTTTGATTGACTATACGGATGTAAATGTTCAATACGGAACATACGTCAGAGGTCAAATTTCGAGAACAACCAATCATTGGGGTTCCGAAACGGATATCAGTCCGTCGGGAGCCGGTGACGGAGCTTGGGTAACCCCTTATATAATTGATCCCATTGAAAACGAAACACTTTATGCCGGCTATTCCGGAATATGGAAAACCACAAACCGAGGCAACAGTTGGGTGCAGCTGACCGGAGTCTCAAGCGGAAACAAAATCCGTTCTATGGCCATTTCTCATTCCAATACACAAGTGATTTATGTCGCCGACGAAAATAATATTTGGAAAACAACAGACGGGGGAGATTCTTGGAATCCTATTTCTTCAGGTTTGCCTTATAATACAATAACTTACATCGCAGTTAAAAATAATAACTCAGATAAACTTTGGGTAACTCTGGGAGACTACGACGAACATGCGGTCTATGAGTCTTCCGACGGTGGAAGTTCCTGGGTAAATATTTCGGCAGGATTACCGCAAATTCCGGCCTATTCTATTGTGTACAATAAAATGGAGTCTGCATCGGAGAATTTATATGTAGGAACAGAGCTTGGGGTTTACTTTAAAAATGGTAACGCCGATTGGGTTGAATTCAATACAGGGCTTCCTAATGTAAAAATCGGAGAACTGGAAATGTATTATGACGAAAATAATCCCGTAAACATGAAGTTAAGAGCAGCAACCTACGGCAGAGGGCTTTGGGAAACTACGCCGGAATTGTCAGGGGCTTATGCACCTGCTGTGGCTACCGGCGGAAGTGCAAATGTTACTATGAGTTCGGTCGACTTAACCGGCAGTATTGTCAATGACTTTGGCACAGGAGTTGATGAAAGCGGAATTATACTCGGAACGGAACCCAATCCGCTTCCCGGAGGTACAGGAGTCGTTAGCTTGCAGACAGATCCTCCGGTGGTAACCGGCGAGTACAGCTTGTCATTTAACGGTCTTAATCATTCAACGACCTATTATTACAGGGCTTATGCCGTAAATGCCAACGGTACCGGTTTGGGCGGTTCAAACAGCTTTACCACAGTCTGTTCTGTTGTTTCGGACTTACCATACAGTGAAGGTTTTGAGGGGGGCGGCGACTTCCCTAATTGCTGGTCTCAAGAATTTGTTTCCGGAGACAATATTCAATGGCAAAAAGGTGAGGGCTGCGGATCTAATGCTCCCAATGAAGCACACTCCGGAAATTTCAATATGTTTTTTGATGAATCGGATACCGGTGAAGACAAAACAAAACTGGTCTCTCCGGTATATAATTTCACCGGATTAACGGGGGCTAAATTGTCGTTTTGGATGGCAGCTCCGTCATTTTTCCAATTTCAGGATGAATTGCGGGTTTATTATAAAAATTCTGACGATGCAGAATGGGTTGAATTAGTTAACTATAATACGGATATTCCCGAATGGACGGAGCAAATAATAAGCTTACCCGAAACTTCCGAATATTATCAAATTGCTTTTGAAGCCAATGGGTTATACGGTAATGGAATTTGCATTGATGATGTTGGGATAATTGAATCAACCGGGATTTTGGGCGAAGAAAATACAAAGTTCAGAGTTTATCCAAACCCGTCTGAAGGGATGTTATATATTGAGAATAATTTAAATGAGGAAATTACAGTAAATATTAATGACATAACCGGCAGGCAGCTTAGAAAAATTAATTTGGCAGTGGGAACAAGAAAAATTGATTTGTCAAGCTTTGGGTCCGGTATTTATTTTATTAAAGCTGAGACACAAAGTGGAACATACTCCAAACGAATTGTAATTCAATAATCCTACGTTGTTAATATACCCACAAAAAAATAACCCGGTGCTTTGTTCCGGGTTATTTGCTTTTTAAAAGATTATACGGCAAACACATTTATATTATCTTGTAAAAACCTTATAATCATCATATTCAAAAAATATCTCTATTTTAAAGTATAGCCTTACTTAATTGCAAATGACCGATTATATATACATGGCACCGGTGTGCAAGCAATCTTAAATAGCCCATAGGGTTTATTCATAACCTACCAGTACTTCAGCACCATAATCTCCGTTTTCCCAGACTAATACCGAGGGATAGAAATTGTCTTGAATTCGATACATCGGGATATCAAACACATAAACCGGGTCATTGGCATTGCCTACTTCCCAAATTTCAAATGTAAGAATGTCATCATCCCAGTTGCCGTGAAAAAAGAAAATCTCTTCTCTGATAGGAAATGTAACAGGAAATGAAGAGGCTACAACCGTCGGCCCCTCATCATCCACAGTATAGATGTCGTAATATACGTTGCAATATAACTCCGTATTATTAAATCCTGAGGGCAACCAAACTGCGACCTCGTCAATATATATATCATCAGGAGGCGGCAGTATGCTTAAATTTTTTGTTTGAAATACGGTATCTCCTTCACATATTGCACCAAGAGAAACCGTAAAATCTCCTTCTTGGGCAAATATATGTTCCGGATTTTTAAGTATTGAGGAATAACCGTCTCCAAAGTCCCAATAATAGCTTGTGGCATGTTCTGAAAAGTTATCAAAATACATTTGGGTCGGTGCCCAATTTTTTGGGCCGCCGGCTTCCATCTCAAAAAACGGAATAATCGGGAGTGATTCTTCTCGCAGGTCTAAAGCTATGTTTTTGGATTCTTTGGCATCCTTATTGGTGATGGTAAGCGTTACATTATACAAACCGGTATTTTCATAAATATGTACCGGGGTGCGGATAGTTTCCGAACTTCCGTCGCCAAAATCCCACTCAAAATCTACATCGCCGCTTCCGTAGGTTGCATCGGGATAGAAATGTACAACATAAGGTAAAGAGCAGTTGACCACCGTGTCAATAATATCAAAAATTTCTACCGATCCTTTATTGCAGTTGCTCATAAAAAGGGTAGGGGACAAAAGTGCGATGAATAAAAAAACTTTGAATAATTGTTTGAAAAATGTACGTGTTGATTTCATATTATAAAAGGTTTGACCGGAAACCGGCGTTTATTATATATCTAAAACGCAAGATACTGAATTTTATTCAATCAGGTTATTTCAAAATTGTAATTTTTTACAATTGTTCCGGAAACAACATGTTCAATCTCCGGAAAAACAACGTCATTTTAAACTATAGCCATTATTTTACAATTAACTTAAAGCTCTTATTTTCACTACTTTAACTTTGTATAACAAACGTTATATTAAATTGCATTTTGTCAATAAGGTTTTAAAAATTAATATTCTGCAGCTGTCAGGAGTTTTCACCATAGCCGTCAAGTTAAGATATAAACAACATATATTCAGT
>JAYEIA010000217.1:0-1533 GCA_034659855.1 Bacteroidota bacterium | reverse complement strand
GTTAATCCGGAAAATGAAGCAATTTATCAATCTGTTGAAATAACTTTTGACTGGGAAGATGCTGCAAATGCAACAGAATATATTATTGAATATGCCGATAATTCGGAATTTTCTTCTTCAATTCAAAATACAAGTGCTGTATCAGAATATCCGGTTTCAGGATTAACGTTAGACCAAACTTATTATTGGCGAGTTTATGCTTCTGACGGAACAAATATTTCGGAATGGAGCGAAGTTTGGAGTTTTACGACAGGTACGGAACCTCTAAATATTCCTGTTTTAATAAGCCCTGAAAACGGTGCAGTTGAGCAACTTACAGAATTAACATTAGAATGGAATACAGTTACAAATGCAACAAATTATGAATATCAATACAGTACGGATAATACTTTTTCAACTTATGAAAACGGAACAACATCGAATACTGAAACAGATATTTCAGGCTTAGAATATGAAACAGAGTATTTTTGGCGAGTTCAAGCAACTGACGGTAGTCAATATTCGGAATGGAGCGAAGTTTGGAGTTTTACAACTGAAAACAATGTTGGTATTTCTGATATTCAAAATACTGAATTAATAACTGTTTTCCCAAACCCAACAACCGGAATTTTTACTATTAAAAACCTTAAAGCGTCTGAAAGACCTTTAAGCGTTGAAATAACAAATATAAACGGACAAATTATTTATTCTTCAAAACTTCAAAATATCAAAACTTCACAAATTGACATTTCAAATCAACCCAAAGGAATTTATTTTATAAAAATTCGAACTGATAAAACAATTTATACGGTTAAAATTATTTTAAAATAAAAATTCATGTTTTTATAGAAGATTAACAAAAAAAATTAAGAATAGTCAGTGTTTTTTATAGTTATAATAGGCATTGCTGTTACTCTATTTAAGAAGAAAAAGTTTAATTATTAATTTAGAAATACAAAATCATTTTATTATGAAAAACTTATTAAAAAAAATCACATTTATTATCACATTTATATTCTTTTCAGGAATATTATCAGCTCAAACAGCTCCGGACACAACTTGGACACAAATGTATGCCGGCGGCATGTACGATTGGGCATGGGGAGTTTTAGAAACCTCCGACGAAGGATATATTATGGTGGGAGACACAGAATCAGCAGGTGCCGGCAGTTGGGACATAGGAATAATAAAAACCGATGTGAACGGTATAACTGAATGGACTCAAACTTATGGTGGAATATATGAAGACAGAGGACAATGTATTCAGCATACTACCGACGGCGGATATATCATTCTTGGCACAACTGCCTCGTATGGCGAAGGAAGCTATGACATTTGGTTAGTGAAAATTAACAATTCGGGAGAAGAAGAATGGACACAAACTTTCGGAGGAACAAGTTGTGATTGGGGATATTATGTAGAACAAACAACCGATGGCGGATATATTATTACAGGCTCAACAGACCCCGATGTGTATTGGGTTTTTGATGTTATTCTAATAAAAACCGACAGTAACGGAGATACTGAATGGACAAAAACTTTTGACAATGGTAA
>JAYEIA010000216.1:0-7800 GCA_034659855.1 Bacteroidota bacterium | reverse complement strand
TCAGGTAGTTGTAATCTTTCAAAATTGCGGCATCTAAGTATCTCAAGGCCTTTCTGAGCATTTGTTTAAGCTTGCTGTCTTTGAGTGAAATTACATCCAACTGTTTCAGATGTCCCATTCCCGTAATAATATGTTGGGTTATGTATCTACTTTCGGGCATACCGGTAAACCATGGCCAAGCCCCGTTTCCGTACTGTCCTTTTTGAAGTTTGGCTAATGCTCGCCGAGTTTCGTTACTCATTCGATTGAGATCGAACAAAATACCGACCCGTTTTTTTCGTGCAGATTCATTTTTACCGTTCATTACCCAAGGCGTTTCCTGAAGCAAGACTGATTTTAATTCTTCATTTTTTTCCAAATTGGATACCAAGGCGTCCGTATTCGTATTTCTCCATGCTTCAAATACACGTTCGATTTTCGGATCGGACTGAGCTATATGTGAGGCCAAGCTGTTGGCATAATATCTGCTGAAAATTTGTTCATTGCATTCGTAGGGGTACTCCATGATATACGGCAAAGCCTGAACAGCATACCAAGCGGGGTTTGAAGTAAATTCAAGCGTCAGTTTATGGTGCTTCAAGGTTTTGGATTTACCGGAATTTATCAACTTATCAAATCGCAGTGTTTTTTTAGTATTTCCTTTGACCGGAAGAGGCAAAGATTCTGTTACAAGCCTACGATTCGTCAGTACGGGAATGGCCTTTTGCTCTCCATCGGAAAAATCGCCGGCTTTAGCCACTACTTTGTACGATAGAGCACTAACTCCTTCGGGTATCGTTAAATTCCAGCTGAGCATTGAATTCCCTTCCGGCTTCACCGCAAAGGGTTTTACGGCTTTCTCGCCCTTTGCCAATACATCAGTTACTTCTTCGCCGGTTATGGGGTTTACAAAAATTAGTTGAGCATTTCCGCTGAGGAGCTTGTCGGATAAACTGCTGATTTTTACCGGGAATGTCATGCGGTCGTTTTCTCGAAAAAATCTCGGACTGTTCGGAGTTAACATTAAGTCCTTTTGAGTAATAATTTCTTTTTCGGCCACAGCAAATTTCAAATCCTTGGTGTGAGCCAGTGTCATTAGTTTCCATTTTGTGAGCGATTCCGGAACGGTAAAATTCAGGATTATTTCTCCGGCTTCATTGGTTTGCAAGTGCGGATAGAAAAAGGCGGTTTCATTAAAATTGGTTCTGACTTTTACGGCTGAAAAATCCGTTTTTTTACCGAGCTTCTCTTTCTCTTTGCTCTCATAACCTTTACCGGTTTCAGCCGTGATTGTGACGGAATCTAATTCATCCCTGTCGTCAACAATGGCGATTGCCTCCGGTTCAGCAGAGGTAACGTCAGCCATTCTCTCCTTATAGTTTGCATTTTTAGTTCGCCTGCCGGTTCTTCGAGATTTAGACCCCCCTATGGCAGTGACAAATACTTCTTGTGAATGATAATAACTGAATCCAAACCAATTAAATTTGTCATAGGCTTTTAAGGAAGGGGAATATCGGATGTCTAAATTTTTCTTGAATAGTTTTGAATTAACGTGTGCAAACAATTCTTGACTCCAAGTCATTCTTGTGTAGAAATTGGAATAGATATTAAAATTCCAGTGATTGGCAGCAAATTGGTCCAAAGACGCATCATACATTCCGGCCAGCATTTCGGCAGCGGCTTTATTTCCGTCAGGATTTTTTATGGTTATTTTCCATTGCTCTTTTTGTCCGGGCTGTAGTTTATCTCTGAATGTACTGAATTCTATATCCAATTTTTTGTTGGAGTAGGGTACCGTAACAACTGAGCTTTCGGAATAAAACCGATTATTTTTCACAAAAACGAAATGTACTGAAAAATTACCTCGGTGTTTTTCTTCTACCGGAATTTTTATGTGCTTTGTTTCATTATTGAGCACTATAAAACTTTGTTTCACTATGCTGTGCTTGTGTTCTATTTGGTACAGCACGGTGATATTATTGTATGAACTCCCGATAAGAAATTCAGCCTGTTCTCCGGGCTCACAATATTTATTTATTTCTTTAAAAAATAGTCCTTTGGCATAGGGCATCTTATTTTTTTTGGAATCGAAAACTGTAAAGAATTGTCGGTTGGAAACTTCATTGCCGTACGAATCCTTAGAATTTATAACCAGTACATATTTGCCCTGCGGTATATTTTTAAGTTTGCCCAATGACAGTTGAGTTTCTTTTTTTGTGTCAAAATGATGTTCAAGAAACCTTTTCCCTTGCTCAAGGTTTTCATTGTTATTTTCTTCGCCGTAAAGGCTTCCGGGAAGTTGAGTTCTCCATTCCTTTTTTGTATAGATATGTTTATCGGGGGCAGACCAATATCTTTTTTTCAATACATTTTTAGGCGTTTTAAGCTTGAATATTTGAATATTCCCCTCGGCCGGTATGAACTGACCATTAAGATTATTCGTAATTATTTTCAGTTTATTACTTTTATTGAGTTCTTGTTTATCAATATCGGAAGCTATATCAGTACTTACGGTCAACGCCCGATATCCAACCGTTATATTTCCGGATGTAGATTGTGTCTCCCCGTTAATATCAGTTACATCAACGCTTATACTGTAATTGAATGACAAATACGGACTTTTTTTAAACCTGCGATCCGGAACCGCTTTAAATTCGACGGAATACATTCCTTTGTCGTCAGTTTCAGTTACTCCGTGGGCTATTTCAACTTTCTGACTATTAAAATAATGCGACCACCAACCCAACCAGCGAGGACTTCGCTTAACATGCCACGAAACTTTAGCATTGCTAAGCGGAGCACCGGAATAGCTTATGGATTTTCCCTCAATTTTCACTTTATCTCCGAGCAGATAATTTCCGGAAAAAGGTAATAATTCGGTTTCAAATTTCGGCCGTTTATATTCTTCTACTTTAATGTATTTTGTGCCGTGGGGCGAAGAAATTCTAAAGTTTCCGTTTCGCAGGCCTTTAGGAATTTCAAAACTGCCGGAATAGGTCCCGAAGGCATTGGATTTCAGCATTAGGCTTGAAACCTCCTGCCTGTTGGGGTCATAAAAAGTAAGCTTGTCTTTAAAACCGGGAACAATATCCGTCTTTTCTCCTTGAGTTTCCAGAACAACTCCCTTAAAATGAATCGTTTGCCCCGGACGATATATGGCTCTGTCGTTGAATAATTTAACATGAGTTCTTAATTTAGTATCCGGAGAATAGTTATAAATGTAGTACGAATTATCTGAACTTAAGAAGTCATTTTTATAGGTAAAATCTATAAAGTATGAGGCATAATTTTCATTCTTTGGGGACATTATAATCTGCCCGTTTTTGTTGGTGGTTTTGGTTGCAACCGTTTTTTTTGTGTACCGGCCGAGAACACCGTTCCAACTTCGTTTGTATATTTTGCAATTTACTCCGGCCATGGGCTTTCCGGTTGTTCGATTAAAAACAGTTATATTGTAGGAATTATCTTCATTTTTTTGACGTGCAAAACTTATGTCAGAAACTCTTAATACAGAGTATGAGCTTTGAGCCTTTTTGTATGAGAACTTCTCATTGTCGGCGGCAAAAACAAGGTATAAACCGGGACTAAGTTTCTCCATGATTAATTCTGCCGAATGGGGATTAAAATCCTTGTCGCCGGGCAGTTGTTTTGAGAATTGATAAACTGTCTCAGATTTTTTAAACAGCTTATCGTGCAACTCATAGTGGTAGTAATTATTCTTTATATTTTCATAATCCTTTCGGCTTATTTTGGCCACTCTGATAAAGCTTGAGTTTATATTTTGCCAACTAATTTTTATCGAGAATTTTTTTTCGGGTGTGACCACATTTTCATTGGCAACCGATATATTATGACTTTCAATATTAGAAATGAGTACTTTGCTTTTTTCAGCGGCCTCAGTTTTCGGGTAGTTTTTGATGACTGCCGAGCTCAATTTGTGAGCTTTTAGTTTGAATCCTTTAAAATGTTTGGTCAGTTTGTCATTGGGTTTATATTTTAATGCTTGACTATAAAAATAAGCGGCTATGGAATATTTTACATCGCCGATATACGGGCTATCCGCATATTTTGTTTCCAAATTTGAAAGTGCTTTGAAATATAGATCATCCTTTTCCGCATGCACAGAATGATTCCGAAAATATTTCAAGCGTTGAATGTCCAAATCAAGAAGGGGACCAATTTGAGCTTGTTGTAATCGAAACTCCAATAAATCACGATATAATTGTACCGAATGATACTTAAATGAAAGGGTATCTTCGGATTCAAATTTGTTTTTCATAAAACGAGCTGCGGAACTGAAATAGAAATCCTGATCAATTTCAAATGCATCTTGAGGTTTGGTGAGCGAAAGCTCTGTATTTTCAAAAACTAAAAGTGCTTTATGTCCTAAAAAATCGTAAAGTGTGGGGCGGAGCTGTCTTTTGCCGTCCGACTTTACCAACAATTCAATTTTTTCTACCGGTGTATTTTTAAGAATCACAGAATTTTCCAATGAGAGATTATATTCTGCTATTACTTTGGAAACCAAATAATCCAAGGTCCATGTTTTGATATCGTCATTATCAAAATTTACGGTATTGGTTCTGTTCATAAATTTATACCTGTTGGCCCGGTAGTACATAAGGTACATATCTCCCAGCATACTGTGCATCACTGATTTTTCGGGTTGCTTAGCCGTTTTTACCGTTGAATCTAATTCAGCAAGCAGAGATTCAAACGCATAGTCTTCAAAAGAGTTTTTAAATTTCATTCTATAGATGAATGATTTTAAGAGTTGCTGAGAATTATTCTCTGTTGAGGCCTTTAAATATATTTTGTTGGCTGTTTTATAAGCCGACTTCGGCAAACTGTTTTCTTCATCTTTTTCGATTTGTTTCCATAATTCACGGTATGTGTTTTGGGCTTGTAACATGGGAGAAAAAGTTAGTGTCAGAATTATAATCAGTGTTAATTTTATAAATTTGCTTGGCATAAGGGTATATTTAAGTAATGATACAATTATTTAATGGTATAATGGTGCAATAATTCAACCGGTTATCAGTAATATAACAATATTAAAATACGGAAAAATTTAGGTGTTCCTACTTAAATAATATTTACTGTAAAGATATAAATAAAGTATTTATTCCATAAATCGAATGAGGATTTTTTCGGTAAAACTTGAAAAATCCATTTGTTTCTTGAATCTTAGATATTATTTTTAATTTTGCATCGTTTTAAAAAGTAAAAAAACCAAATTGTTATTATGAGAAAATTAAGCACAATTATATTATTCAGTTTTATTTCATACACGCTGAGCTATGCTCAAGGCTATGAAATAAAAATAAAATTTAATGCAAAGAACGACACCGTAATGTTAGGACATCATCGGGCGACGTCTTTGGTACCTGATGATACTGTGGTAACAAATAAGGAAGGCTATGCTGTTTTAACCGGAAAAAACAAACTTCCCGGTGGAATGTATTTTTTATTTTTCTCTAATAAAAAGTATTTTGATTTCTTAATAGGCGATAATCAAACCTTTTCTATTTCCGGTGATACTTCGGACTTTTCTAATATTATATATAAAGGTGATAAGCAGAATATACTTTTTTCATTTTATCAAAAAAAAATGAATACCATGGGTTCTCAAATAAGAGAAATGTACGAAAAACGTAAAACTTTGAATAAAGGCGACCAAGCCCAACTTGATAAAAAAATCGCAAAAAAGAGAAATGAATTAGAGATGTTGTACGATAAAACCGTTTCAGAAAATGAGGGTTTATTTTTTACTACCTTTCTCAAAGCAACCAAGCAAGTTACTGTTCCGCCTGAAATTACAGACCGGCAAAAGCAATATGAATATTTCAAAAAACACTATTTCGACAATTTTGATTATGGGGACGATCGCCTAATGAGAACCCCAATTTATGAAGATCGATTAATGACCTATCTTGATAAACTGGTAGTGCCCGATGCTGATTCGATTATTTCGGAAGTTGATAAGTTTATTGAATCTGCAAGAGATAACGATGAGCATTTCAAATATATATTAATTCACTTGTTTAACAAGTATGTTTCATCGCAGCGCATGATAGATGAAAATGTATATATCCATATCGCTGAAAAATATTATATTCCTGAAGCAGAGTGGAGTAGCCCGAAATTTATTTCAGATTTAAAGGAGAAGGTCAAAAAACAAAAAAAATGCTTAATCGGGGCTAAAGCTTTTGATATCAATTATAATAAACTATCTGATGACACTTTAGAAATAAAAAAAACAATAAAACGAAACGATTTTTATAAAGACCGAGGATTGGCCATAGAGAAAACGGATACAACTGAGACCGCTGAACCAAAAAAAGCCGGTATACTTAAGAAATGGATAACGGAATATAAAGCCTCTGAAAATATGTATTCCACAAAGAGTAAATATACTATTTTATGGTTTTGGACTCCGGATTGCAGTCATTGCCGAAAAGCAACACCAAAATTCTACGATTTATATTTAGAAAAAAAATTAAAGGAGAAAGGAGTTGAAGTCCTTGCGATATACTCGAATGAGGGCATATCGGATTGGAAAAAATTTTCTGATGAACAAAAAAAATGGCTTAAATTTGTAAAAAAGCACAATCTGACCCAATGGACAAATGCATGGAATCCATTTGATTTGTTTCGACAAAATTATAATATAAGCAGTTCTCCGGTTTTATTTGTTTTGGATGAAAATTATAAAATTTTAGCAAAAAAAATTGAGTACACCCAGGCCTTAGAACTTATTGAGCATGAATTGAAATTTAAAAATGAGCAATAGAAGCTATCCGTGGGGGCATTCAAAGCCCTTTAATGATTATGCGACATATATCAAGCAACGCTTTTCGGAACGGGTTCAGAAAATTTCGGTTGATGCCGGATTTACTTGTCCGAATCGTGACGGGACAGTAGCCTCGGGTGGCTGCACATACTGCGATAATGATACCTTTAAACCATTTTATTGCAGTTCGAAAAAATCGGTTACGCAACAGCTGAACGAAGGCATTGATTTTTTTGCCAAAAAGTATAAATCTCAAAATTATTCGGCTTATTTTCAATCATTTTCAAACACCTATGCCCCCTTGGAGCATCTTAAACGCCTGTATTCCGAAGCTTTAAATGTTGAGGGAGTTACGGGGCTGGTAATTGGGACCCGACCGGATTGTATTGACGAAGCAAAGTTAGATTATTTACAACAACTGGCTGAGAACCATTATATTGTATTGGAGTACGGTTTGGAATCATGTCATAACGATACCCTTAGAAAAATAAACCGCGGGCATAGTTTCGAGGAGTCCGTCAAAGCTTTGGATAGGTCTAAAAACAGAGGGTTTGATGTCGGGGTACATCTAATTATGGGTTTGCCGGGAGAGCCTCGAGAACTACTTTTGGAAGAGGCGGATATTTTGTCCGAATTACCGTTTGATATGCTTAAATTGCATCAGCTTCAGATTGTAAAACGAACCCCAATGGCCAAAGATTACAGCCGTCATCCGGAAAATTTTCAATTGTTCTCAACCGCCGATGAATACATTAATTTCTTAGTTTCATTTATTAATCGCTTAAACCCCGAAATTAAAATTGAACGCTTTGTGAGCCAATCCCCTCCGGATATGCTGATAGCTCCCAACTGGGGCGGGCTGAAGAACTTTGAATTTGTGCACAAGCTATTAAAGGCTTTAAAAGATACTGATTCTTTTCAAGGTAAGTATTATATGAGTTCAGTTTAAAAAGTTATAAAGTTGAAAGTTTATAAAGTTAAAGTGCTAAAAATAAGAGTGTTAAGTTAATTGTGAAATAACTTATAAA
>JAYEIA010000215.1:0-27768 GCA_034659855.1 Bacteroidota bacterium | reverse complement strand
TGAGCGAAGCCGAAACCGGTTTCGGCTTCGCTCAACCTCCGGAAATTTAAAAAAATCATCTTGTAAAAATCTTATAATCACCATATTCAAAAATAACAGCTCTATTCTAAACTATAGCCCACCATTATACCATTTAAATAATTGTAGCATTACTTATTACCCTAAAAAAAAATATTGTTCTATAAAATTGTAATTCAGACTTCGTCTGTTTTAATATAAAAAAATGGACATTATGTATAATTGCAAATGCCTGAATGGCAGACAAACAAGTTTTGAAACAAATTTACATCTGTCGTTATCTGATTCATTATAAGCTGTTTGAGTTTTTGTGAATAATACCTATGTCCAATTATATCGCAAAATCATATAGCAGCCTTTATATTACAGGAGTACAACTATTTAAAATATTAAAACAGACGAAGTCTGTAATTCTATCTATTCGGAATTTTATCAATCCTTCGCTGATGTCTTCCCCCGTCAAATTCAACACGTAAAAATGCATCGAGAATTTTTTGAGCTTCTTCCTCTGAGACAAAACGCGCCGGAATTGCACAAATGTTGGCATCATTGTGAGCTCTTGCCAATTCGGAAATTTCAACATTCCAACATAGTGCCGATCGAATGCCCTGATGCTTATTAACTGTCATATTGATGCCGTTGCCGCTGCCGCACAGAGACACGCCAAAATCATATTCATTATTCTCAACAGCAGCTGCCATAGGATGGGCAAAATCCGGATAATCAACACTTTCTTCGCTGAATGTTCCAAAATCTTTAGTTGAATGGCCTGCACTTTCAAGGTTTTGCATTAAAAATTTCTTAATTTTTACGCCTGCATGGTCACAAGCAAAAGCAATTTTTTTCATCTGTTCAGTATATTTAATAACTATTGTTAACTTACTTATTCACAATACAATAAAAATTGTTATATTTATTAAAAACCTGTTAACAAATAACCGTCTTGTTTTTGTAAATAATTTTGCAAAGAAAAAATAAATTTCTAAATGATTAAAATAATTCAGTAAAAAAAGCTGATTTTTTAATTTTAATTATAAGTTTTAAACAAGTATTTATACACGAAGTGGTCATATTTTTATTCACAAAAATACCGTGATTTAATTACTGACAACTGTTAATAACTATACTTAAAATGCTTCTAATGTGTACTTTGAATTAAATACAGCTGTATAAAAACTGTTAATCAAATGATAATTTCTAAAATTCCAAGTTTTTTATGTTATTTTTGTGCAATAATTAACAGACTATTATTATCATCATTATTTTTAATTAAATTAAATATATATATAATAATATAATGAGTAAAATAACAAATATAAAAACACAAGGTTATATAAAAGATTTAATTCCTGAAAATTTTGACTTTGTTAAACAAATTAAGCAACTAAAAAAAGAGAAGAACGCTATTATTTTAGCTCACTTCTACGTTAGATCTGAAATACAAGATATTGCTGATTATACCGGTGATAGTTTAGGTCTTGCAAGAATGGCGTCTGAAACTGACGCCGATATTATTGTTTTTGCAGGAGTCCATTTCATGGCTGAAACGGCAAAAATCTTGTCTCCCGAAAAGAAAGTTTTACTTCCGGATTTAAATGCCGGTTGCTCTATGGCAGATTCATGTGAAGCTAATGATTTTAAACAGTTTCTAAAAAAATACCCCGACCATACGGTTGTATCTTATGTAAATACAACAGCCGAAGTAAAAACAATGACCGACATTATGTGTACTTCTTCAAATGCCAAAGAAATCATCAATTCAATTCCGAAAGATGAACATATAGTTTTTGCACCCGATCGCAATCTCGGAAATTATGTCAGCAGAATGACCGGCCGAGAGATGGTTATATGGGACGGAGCATGCCATGTACATGTAGAATTTTCTTTGGAGGGTATTCTTGAATTAAAACAAAAACATAAGAATGCACAAATTATAGCCCATCCGGAATGTGAAGCTCCTGTTTTGAAGATTGCCGATTTTATCGGTTCAACCGGTCAATTAATCGAATATACAGAAAAGGCAAAGCATAAAACTTTTATTGTGGCAACCGAGCCGGGCGTCATTCATGAAATGAAAAAGAAATCCGGAACAAATACTTATATTCCTGCTCCGGGTATAGACTCCGATTGTGCATGCAGTGAATGTGAATTTATGAAGTTGCACTCGTTAGAAAAAATTTATTCAGCTTTAAAACACGAACAACCCGAAATAGTTTTAAGCAACGAAACAATAAATAAAGCAGTTGTACCGATAAACCGAATGCTCGAAATTTCTGAAAAACTAAATATCTGATGAAAGATATACGTTATTTTGTAATGTTAATTTTTTTTATTTCAGGCTACGTTTCTGAAGCTCAAGAAGTGTACAAGAAATTTTATCATCCAAACGGAACAATTTCTGCTGAAGGATACTTCTCAGAAGGGCATCCTGTTGGCTTATGGAAATCTTATTATCCCGACGGCACGCTTAAAACCATCGGACAACGAAAAAATTCTAAACCCGACAGCATTTGGAAATTTTACAACAGAGCAGGATTAAAAACCGGAGAAATTTCATATAAAATCGGTATAAGAAGTGGATATTCACTTGATTATAAAGTAATAGACAGTTTAAATACCTCTTATCCAGTTTCCGAAATTTTATACGTAAACGGCAAAAAAAACGGAAAGTCTACCTATTTCAGTCCTAATGGAAAAAAGGACAGAGTAATTTCCTATAAAGACGGTTATCGACATGGTTTAGGAAAATTTTTTAACTCGGAAGGTCGTATTATTACTCTCAGACGATACTCCTACGATAACATAATTTCCGTTGAAAATATAAACCGAACCGATAAGCAAAATCTGAAACAAGGGGTATGGAAAAAATTTTATCCCAATAATCAATTACATACGTTCTCTTCTTATTTGAATGACACGCTTCACGGATATCAAAGAATTTACAGCAGCAAAGGCCGGATTGTAAGTTCCGAATATTACATACGAGGTAAAAAACAAGCAACAAATACGGCCGGCACTGAAATTAATGAAAACCCGGCTGAAGAGAATATCAGTTATCATTCCAACGGAAGTATAAAATCAAAGGGCTATTTTATTAATAAAAAACCGATAGGAATACATCGAAATTATTCTGCCGGCGGAGAAATTCTCAAATCGCAAGTCTATGATTCTACCGGAGTTATTATTGCCGAGGGTAAATATTCCAAGGAAGGAAAGCGGGTGGGGCAGTGGCAATTATTATTTCCCGGCGGACAATTGAAAGCTAAAGGAAACTTTAAGTCAGGAAAGAAACACGGGCCATGGCTTTTTTATTATACTAACGGCAACACCGAGCAAAAAGGAAGTTTTAAAAACGGTAAGCCCACGGGAGCTTGGAAGTGGTTCTACAGTAATAAAGACATTCGTCGTCGAGGAAACTTTAAAAACGGAAAAGAATACGGTGAATTTATAGAATATAACCAACAAGGCGATACACTCCGGAACGGAAATTATCGTAATGGATTAAAAACCGGGGAATGGTTCTTCAATATTAACGGAACGGTTGAACAAGGAAATTACTCTTTTGGTCTTAAAGAAGGATCTTGGAGTATTTATTATCCCTCGGGAATCAAATACTTTGAAGGAAATTTTATCGGGGGATTAGAAGACGGCGAACATTTTTTTTATTATCCTTCAGGTACGATTAAACTCAAATCTTTTTATTTCTCGGGGCAAAAGGCCAAAAAATGGTATAAATATGATCCGAGCGGATTGCTCAAAAGTGTAACGGAATATAAGGGCGGCGAAAAATATAAAATTAACGGAACTAAGCTGAAATAGGCTGATAACATAAAGCAGATACAATTTTGGATATTAGAGAAGAATCACAAAATAAAGAAAACAATAATTTTGATCAATTCATCAGGCCTAAAAACTTTGGTGCTTTTAAAGGACAAACAAGTTTGACTGATAACTTGAAAATTTTTGTTAAAGCCGCCAAAATGCGAAAGGAAGCTCTTGATCATGTCATGTTGCACGGACCTCCCGGTTTAGGTAAAACCACGCTTTCTCATATCATAGCCAATGAGTTAAACGTCAATCTCAGTATTACATCGGGTCCCGTACTGGAAAAACCCGGAGATTTGGCCGGACTGCTTACCAAATTGGAAGAGGGCGATGTACTGTTTATTGATGAAATACACCGACTAAGCCCCGTAATAGAAGAATATTTGTACTCGGCCATGGAGGATTTTGTGATTGATATTCTCATTGACAAAGGTCCGGCAGCTCGTTCGTTGCAACTGAGTCTCAATAAGTTTACATTGATTGGAGCAACTACACGAGCCGGTCTTCTGACTGCTCCTTTGCGTGCTCGTTTCGGTATTAAGTTTTTATTAAAATATTACAATATTCCTACCTTGAAGTCTATTATTTTTAGGTCAGCAGGAATTTTAAACATCGGAATAAGCAAAGAAGCTGCTCAAGAAATTGCAGGACGCAGCCGCGGAACTCCCAGAATTGCTAATGCTCTGTTACGACGAGTACGCGATTTTGCTCAGGTAGAAGGCACGGGAAGCATAGATATAAAAATTGCTAAGCATGCGTTGAATGCTTTAAATATTGACAAAATTGGTCTTGATGAAATGGATCATAAAATCTTGACTACCATAATACAAAAGTTCGGCGGTGGCCCGGTAGGCCTCAAGACCATATCAACAGCGGTTGGAGAAGAATCCGGAACTATTGAAGAAGTTTATGAGCCGTTTCTGATAATGCAAGGGCTTTTAGATCGAACCCCGCGCGGAAGAACCGCAACTCCCGCTGCTTTTGACTTGTTAAATTTAACCCCCTTAGATAACCAAAATAAACTGTTTTAATATGAAAGTTGTAATACCTATGGCCGGAAGAGGCACACGATTAAGACCTCATACACTCTTAACACCCAAACCTTTATTTCAAATTGCGGGGAAAACCCTCGTTGTTCGTTTAATTGAGCGCTTGAACGATTCTTTTGAAGAAGATATTACAGAAATCGCCTTTGTAATCGGAGATTTCGGAACAGAGGTTGAGCAGCAGCTTTTATATACCGCTCAGTCTTTCGGAGCAAAAGGCAGTATCTATCATCAGGAATTGCCGCAAGGAACTGCTCATGCCGTTTATTGTGCCTCAGAATCTCTATCGGGTAGGGTAGTGGTGGCTTTTGCCGATACGCTGTTTTATTCCGATTTCAATATATCAAAGGAAAGCGGTCCGGTTATTTGGACAAAACATGTAGAAAATCCGGAAGACTTCGGGGTTGTAAAAACTGATCAGAGTGGAGTTGTTACCGATTTTATTGAAAAGCCCCAAGAGTTTGTTTCTAAAAAGGCCATTATTGGTATCTATTATTTCAATGAAGGAGAAAAGCTTAATGTGGCTTTAAAAAATTTGATACAACAAAAGCGTATAGTAAACGGTGAATACCGGTTGACCGATGCTTTGGAGGATATGAAAAATCAAGGAACAAAATTCAATACCGAAGCTGTGGGGCAATGGTTAGACTGCGGAAATTCCAAGGCCGTTTTGAATACCGCTCGTGCCATTCAAGAACATGAACGAACCTTTGTTTCTCCGTCTGCGGATCTTATTAATACTCAAATTATTCATCCCTGCTATATCGGAGATAATGTGCAAATAGAGAATTCTGTAATCGGCCCTTTTGTCAGCATCGAAGATTATGTAACTATAGATAATTCAATTATTAAGAAGGCCATATTAGGCAAAAAGACTAAATTGGAAAATACGATTTTATCTGAATCTATTTTAGGAAAGTATGTAAAAATTTACAAAAAATCACAAATATATGACCTGGGTGATTATTCAAAGATATTATAAACTGTCTGTTTATTTTATGGGAGTATTAATTCTTTTCGGCTTTTTTTTTTCTTGCCAATCTGCAAAGCATACAGATAATTTAAAGCAAGAAAAAAATAAATTGCTGTACATTGAAAAATTTCACTCCGCAGGAACTTCTCGTATGCTTGGTAATACTGATAAGGCTTTGCAACTCTATTTAGACGCCGTAGAATTGGACAAAAGTTCTTTTGCAGCTGCTTATTACGCTGCGCTGCTTTATTATCATAAACAATCCTACGAACTTTGCTTATTTTATGCCAATAAGTCTGTTGAGCTTAATCCCGAACAATTATGGAACAGATTTTTGTTGGCCTCTGCGTACCAAAAGACAGGACAATTAAAACAATCGGAAAAGCACTATCAAATTCTTATTAAAAATTTTCCTAAACATAAATTTCTGTATAAAGATTTAGCAGAGTTATATCTACAGCATTCAAAGTTTGATAAAACCGTAGATACTTACAAAGTTATGGTGGAGCAGACTTTTGATGATGAAAGTTATGGTTTAAAATTATATCGCAATATTGATTCTGATAATGCTGCACGTTCTGAGCTATTATATTTTCTGCAAGAAACTTATACAGATACCGCCAAATATGATATGCTTTTGGCCGATTTGTACTTGAACAGCAATAAAAAGGGGGCTGCAGAAAAAATTTATAATCAATACTACCAATCAGAATCTACCGATACATTAGTCTTAGTTTCTCTAATCAATTATTTTTTTAATCAAAGAGATACAATTGCAGTCATGAATTTGCAAAATCGACTTTTAAATGCTGAAGCAAATTTTGAAATCAAACTTACGGTTTTAGATTTGCAAAAATTTTCAACAGGAGATATGTACTTAAAACATCTTCGGGCCATATTTGATGATAATACAGATAATTCGGAAGTAAATAAACGCTTGGGCGACTACTATCGCACGCATAACATGCCTGATACCGCCAAATATTATTACCAAACGGCTTACCGCAAAAATAAAAGTTCATTTCAATTAACGGTAAGTCTGCTCAATGTTCTTTTCAAAACTGCCGATTTTAAAGCCTTATCAAACTATTCCGATACTGCTTTGCTGTACTTGCCCAATCATCCTGAAATATACTTCCACAAAGCATTGGGACAATTATACACCAATCAACCGGACAATGCACTGAACAATTTTATAACTGCTGAATCGTTAACTTTTAATAATTCTATACTTATCAACGAAATATTATATTATAAATGCCTGGTATATTTTTATAAAAAGAATCAGCAAAAA
Source organism: Bacteroidota bacterium (assembly GCA_034659855.1). GTDB lineage: Bacteria > Bacteroidota > Bacteroidia > Bacteroidales > JAADGE01 > JAYEIA01. The sequence continues at coordinate 20,612 of JAYEIA010000215.1, read as the reverse complement.
TTTATGCGGCAAGTATCTGAAATACCCTCATATACAATCCCTTCGTACAAAGCTATTGCCGTTGCAGAACTATACAAAATTAGGATTGGAAAAGGAAGTACAAATCCGGTTAAAAACTTTGAGAAACACAAAGACAATCCGGATATTAACTTTTATCATAGAATAAATGCATTGGCTTTAATTATGCAAAACCGAAAAGACGAAGCCATTGCCTATTTGGAAAAAAACACAGAAGATTTTGATTCGTTCACAAACTTTTTTTTATTTCAACTTAAAGAAGAAAATAATCTTATCCTATTACCCTAATCCGTATGAAATGGTGAACCAAGAATGAGCAGAAAAAAACAAAAAAATCATAAGAGATTTAAAATTTTTATCACCTTAGCGAATCTTAATTCCGGTCTGACAAAATTGGAGTACTTTAGTTTTTGGAGCTATAAATAATACACTTTTACATCAAATTTTTAATGATACGTATATGAATTTCACAAAATGGACTATAAATGATTTAATTTGTTGGCGAAAAAGTAAAAAATTGAAAATTGTCTAAAAATAAACGGAATAAGGATAAATTAATGCCAAGTAATCTAAATAAACTTTCTGTTATCATAAAATGCATAGAGCATTTTATGATTGTTGATAAATCAGATGAAATAGGTAAAGCCATAAATAACTTGGATAAAACAAAAAGGATTTAACTAAAAATTCAGAAATGAAATCTGACAAAAATAAAATAATACAAATACGAAACAGCACAGCAGAATTTTTGATTTTCACTAATCAAAGTCAGACATCATCAATAGAAGTTCGCTACGAAGATGAAACTTTTTGGTTAAGTCAAAAGCTGATGGCATCTTTATTTGATGTTGAGGTAAATACAATAAACTATCACCTAAAAGAGATTTATAAAAGTGGTGAAATTCAAGAAGAACCAACTATTCGAAAATTTCGAACAGTTCAAACCGAAGGAAAAAGACAAGTTAACAGAGAAATATTGAAAAATGCAGGAAAAATAAGTCATGCAATCGCCAAATCACAAGCTGAAATTGAATTTGAAAAATATAGAATTATACAAGACAAATTATTTCAGTCAGATTTTGATAAATTAATTGATAATATTGATAATAAACAGAGTGATAAATAGAATATTAACATCATATCATTCTGTATGATACAACATTGGGATTAGTTTTCCGTTTTACATGTTCTAAAAATCTTAAATATATTATGACAAACAAAATATTCATTCTATCAGCACTCAGTTTACTGTTTACCTCTTGCGGAATATTCCGACATTCCGGCAACACGCATGGAGGCATTAAAAAGGACTCCGTACAAGAGGTGAAATTTGTAGAAACTCCGACAATGATTCTGTCAGATTCTATAAAAGCTCTCTCTCCGGACTACCAAAATCTCAGCTATCATTTCAAAGGCCGTTTTAAATCCGGCTCCAAATCCGGTCCTGTTAAAGGAGTTGTTTCTGTGATTAAGGATTCTGCTTTATGGATATCGCTCCGGCCCGGCTTAGGAATAGAATTGGCCAGATTACACCTGACTGCCGACAGTTTGTTTCTTTTGAACAGACTGCAGTCTGAATATTATGCCTATGATTACAATGATTTTGCAGAATTGTCCAACGCTCAAATTGATTATGCATTCTTTGAATCTTTACTTACCGCTCAGTTTCTTCAATTCAACAGGTCAGATAAGTACCCTGCAAAATACTATAATCATCAAGTATTCAACGATTCGATAAAATTTTCAAGGCAATGGAAAACATCTTCTGTTCATGAATTAATAACAAACAGTCAAGGCAGTATTTTATCTCAAAAGCTTTATGAATCAAACAAAAATGCAGGATTTACAGCCAATTACAATTATAATGAAAACGCTTCAGAGCCCGCAAATTTAAATTTAACAATCGAAGGAAAGCTGTCTGTGACGCTTAACATGAAACTTTCAGGATTTTCTTCTGATAAAAAATCTATACCTTCGATAAAAATACCGACTTATTACAAAAAAGTTGATTTTCTGAAAGGAAACAAGTAATTTCAAACAAAAATAATTAGGCAATTAATTATGAGGCAATTAGTTTTTACAATCGCATTTATTAGTTTTACTTTTTTTGGTCATTTGTTGTTCAGCCAGTCTGACACTGAAATAGAGACCATGCAAAAGAAACTTTCATCCCTGTCTCATCGAATGCAAAATTCACAAAAAAAGGCCAATATATTAAATAAAAAGATTCGCCTCAATAGGATACAATTAGGCAATTTAGCCTCAAGAATAACTCAATTGGAGTCCGAAATTATCAGCAACAGGCAAAGAAAAAATAGTTTGGAGACACAAGTCGATAAATTCAAATCACAGATAAAACTACTGCTCATTTACACGTATAAGACCAGGAATTTGCGTCGTAAAGAAGCTTTTTTGTTCTCAGCCGGTAATTTCCATGAAAGCTATAAACGTTTCTTATACATTAAATTTTATAAGGATTACTTAGTAAGACAAATTTCTGATTTCAAACATAACACCAAATTATTATCCTATAAAAACAGTACAATAAAAGCTAAACTTAAAAATCTTTACGGCATCCAAAATAAACAAACCGATATTTTGTTGAAGCAGCAGAGAACAACTGCAGATTACAATAATTTAATCGCTCATTTAAAAACTGACAAAAAGAAATTATACCGTAAAATTGAAATTAAACGAAAGGCTAAACAGGAACTCAATAATTCCATTACATCCGAAATAAAGAAACACTCAAATAATTCCGGTTTAAGCAGTGCTTTCAGTAAAAGTAAAAGTAAACTTCCTATGCCAATGGCCGGTGTAATCACTCAAACGTTCGGAAAACATAAGCATAAAATACTTGAGCATGTTACAATTAACAGTAATGGTATTGAAATTACCGGAACTTTAAATGCCGATGTTCGAGCTGTATACGAAGGAATTGTTTCTGATGTGACTGATATTCCGGGCATGGGAAAAGCGGTAATAATAAAACACGGCCAATTTTATACGGTGTATTCAAATCTTGTTGACTGCAAAGTCAATATCTCCGATAAAGTGAAAAGCAACCATCTTATCGGACAGGGGAAAAATACGCCGGATGATAAAAATAATTCTGTATTGTTTTTTCAAATATGGAGGCAAAAGAAAAAACTTAATCCTGAATTGTGGATTAAAAAGTAGGCAAATTATACAAATGATAAATGAATAATCGATTTAATCAGTTCCATTTTTTGAAACTTAGATAACATGACCGAGTTACAAAAAATTACAAAAAACCTTAATTTATTTCTTCGTAAATATTATACAAATAAAATATTGCGGGGATTAATATTTTTTGTTGTTTTATTTATCTTGCTAATATTATTATTTACTTTAACAGAGCATTATGCAAGACTGAATACATTAGGAAGAAAAATTTTATTTTGGTCTTCTGTCCTTTTTTCGTCAACTTTTTTTGTACTGTTTATAGTACTACCTCTTACAAAATTATTACATATAGGACAAACACTGTCCGAAAAAATGTCTGCTGATATTATATCTGAAAACATACCGGAATTACGAGATCGACTTATAAATATCATTGAATTAAAAAATACTGATCTTTCCGAAAGTGACTCAAGTTTAATTATCGCAGCAATAAATCAAAAGGCTCAACAAATAAAAGTATTTGATTTCAAGACTGCCGTAAACTATAAATCAAATGTAAAATATTTAAAATACTTACTTTTTGTTTCGCTGATTTTTACTGCGATATTTGTATTCTTTCCCTCTGTAATTACCGGAAGTACCGAGCGTATCGTAAATTACGGAAAAACTTATACGGCTCCTTCAAAAGTTCGGCTTCAATTATTGGGGGATAGCCTATCGGTAAGAAAAGGACAAGATTTCAGACTGTCGGTTAGTTCCGTGGGAGAGCTTATTCCTTCCGAAGTCTTTTTACATTTTGCCGGAAAGGACATTAAAATGAGATCTTCGGAAAATGACAATACTGAGTTTTATTATGATTTTAGAACATTAAATAATTCTATAGTATTTACTTTCAGTGGGGGAGATTATTCTTCAAGGACGTATACTCTTAATGTTTTAAATCCACCGGCCATTTTAGACTTCAAATTATTAGTTAAAGCTCCGGCTTATACCCGTGTTTCAGATACTCTTTTTACTAATGTAGGTGACATTACTGTACCCGCCGGCTCGCAAGTGTTATGGACTTTTCAAACCATTGATGCCGAACATCTCACATTTAAGCACGATTCCGTCAGGTTAGCAACGAAAAGAAGCGAAAATAAATACATTTTGAATCGTCGGATTTTACGAGATTTCAGTTACAGTATAAAAGTAGAAAACCGCAATTTTGCAAATGAGAGTTTTATTAATTATAAGTTAACCGTTGTGCCGGATTTGTTTCCTCAAATATCTGTGAAAGAGAAAGTTGACTCTACAATTATGTCAAAAAGATTCTTTAGAGGATTCGTTCAGGACGATTACGGCGTTTCTGTATTGAAGTTTAAATATCGAGTGAATAACTCTATAACAAATTTAAAATCAGGAATTTATAAAGAATTCCCTGTTCCGATAAATCAAATTTCTCAACAGCAAGAATTTTTTTACTTCTTTGATTTCAGTTCTTTACAACTTCCTGAGAATTCTTCGGTTGAATATTATTTTGAAGTCTATGATAACGATGGGGTAGTAGGGGCTAAATCAACAAAATCACAAGTATTTTCTTATGTTAATCCTTCCTTTAAAGAAAAAATTAATCAGGCTGATAAGTTAAATAATGAAGCTCAGCAAACCGTTTCACAAGCCATGGCTAAAGCCCGAGAAATACAAAAGAGCCTTAAAGACTTCCAAAAAAATTCTTTAGAAAATTCTGTATCCGACTGGCAGAAAAAACAGTTTATGAAGGAGCTTTCTCATAAGGAAAATGAACTCCAAAAACTTCTTCAAAAATCAAAAAAGCAATTGAAAAAGGCAGAGGAGTTAGCCAAACAAAATTCTCAAAATAAAGAATTGCAGAAAAAGATAGAAGAGTTGCAGAAACTAACGGATCAAATTCTGAACGATGAGATTAAAAAATTAATGGAAGAAATAAATAAATTGGCTGAAAAATACGACCAAAAACGTTTGGATGAAATTCTAAAAAATCAATCTGAAAACTTTAAAGATCTGGAAAAAATGTTGGATCGTAATATGGAATTACTTAAAAGATTTAAACTGGAGCAAAATGTAAATCAGGTAGCCGATGAGCTTAAAAAGCTATCGGATGAAATGAAAAAATTAGCGGACGAAACTAAACAAAAACAGTTTTCGGATGAAGACCTTCTTCAAAAACAGAAGGAAGCCAATGATAAATATAACACTTTAAAAGAAAAATTTGAAAAGGCTCAAAAAGAAAACTCTGAATTGCAAACACCCTATAAGATGGATGACTTCAAAAAAAGCTTTGAAGATATTGATTCAGAAATGGACCAATCCGAGCAAGAAATGGAGCAAGGAAAAAACAGAAAAGCTTCAGATTCTCAAAATAAAAGTTCTCAAAAAATGAGTAAACTTTCGAAGTCAATGAAGTCGATGATGCAACAAAATGCAATGCAACAAAACGCTGAAAATATGGATAACATAAAGACCATATTAAATAACTTAATATCTTTTTCATTCAAACAAGAAAGCTTGAATAACAAATTTAACAAGCTCAGCATAAATGATCCGAAATATGCCGATTATACAGAGCAACAAATACAACTGCAAAACGAGTACGATTTAATTTCAGATTCGTTATATGCTTTGTCCAAAAGAGTTTTTTCTTTGGGAGCTGTTGTGCAACGAGAGTTGGGAATTATTGAAGACAACCTGGATTTATCTGTTGGTAATTTTAAACTTCAAAAAACAAGACCGGCCCGCATTGAGCAAACTAAAGTCATGACTTCTGCCAATAATTTGGCGTTGATATTGTCTTCTGTTTTAGAACAAATGAAAAATATGCAAGCCATGGGCAGCGGCCAACAAAAAGGAAATACTAAAAAGGGTAAGCAAAAGCCTAATTTTGGTGGTCTTCAACAATCGCAAGAGCAATTAAAAAAGCAATTGGAGCAAATGTTGCAACAAATGAAAAAGGGACAAAACGGGCAAGGAAAAATGCCCTCGAATAAACAATTGGCAAAAATGTTAGCTCAACAAGAAATTTTTAGACAAAAACTGGCCGAAATGAAGTCAAAACATTCTCTGAATCAGGAGACAAATAAACTGCTTAATGAAATATCTAAACTTTCTAAGCAGAATGAAAAGCAGCTTATCAATAAACAAATAACTCCCGAATTGTTAAAAAGGCAAAAGCTGATACAAACCCGATTGCTTGAAGCAGAAGAAGCGGAAAACAAAAGAAAAACAGATCCAAAAAGGCAATCCGAATCAGCAAAAGATATCGATTATCCGTCCCCCGAAGATGTGTTTTTGGAAGATAGGGAAACCAACAATATAAAAGAAAATCTCAACAGAAATCAAATGTTGCTGAAACCCTTTTATCGCAAAGTTTATGAACAGTATAACAAAAAAATAAATCAATAAAATGGTGAACATTACATACTCAAATATAGATAATAACTTTAAGTTTGATCAAGAGAAAAGGTTTAATGAATTAATACAGCAAGTTATAGAAGACTTTGATCTTCCGAAGCAAGATCTGAATTATATATTTTGCTCTGACGACTACCTGTATAAAATGAATGTAGATTTTTTGGAACATGACACTTATACTGATGTCATTACGTTTGAATCTGCACACGAATTACTGCCTTCTGAAATCTATATCAGCATAGAAAGAATAACCGAAAATGCCGACAAATTTTCTGTACCTTTTAATACAGAACTCAGTCGAGTAATGATACACGGACTACTTCATTTATGCGGATTGAATGATGCTTCCGATGACGATAAAAAGGTGATGAGGGCCAATGAAAATAAATACCTGAAATTATTGAGGGTATTAGGAGCCTAAGGGTTTGTGATGAAATAAATTGACAATTTTAAAAGAGTTTAAAGCATCAAGTTATTTCGGAACAATCCCTAAAGAAATTTGAACCTACAATCAAATTAAAACTCTAAGGAAATACATAATACAGAATCAAATGAAATCAAAATATGATATAATAGTGATTGGTGCCGGGCATGCCGGAAGTGAAGCTGCTGCCGCTGCTGCCAACTTGGGAAAAGATACTCTGCTTGTTACCATGGATTTATCAAAGATAGCCACCATGTCTTGCAATCCCGCAATGGGAGGAATTGCCAAAGGGCAAATCATACGAGAAATTGATGCCCTGGGAGGATACTCCGCCATTGTAACTGATGAAACAGGCATTCAATATCGCATGCTTAATCGATCGAAAGGACCCGCTATGTGGAGTCCGCGAGCACAGTCCGATCGCATGAAATTCTCCGAACGCTGGCGTTACCATTTGGAGCAAATAAAGGGTCTTGATTTTTGGCAAGACAGCGTCAATGATCTCATCATTGAGGATAAGAAAATTAAAGGTATCAAAACCATGACCGGGCTAAATTTCTATGCCTCATCCGTCATCATTACAGCCGGCACTTTTTTAAACGGGTTAATGCATATCGGAAAAACCCAAATACCCGGAGGAAGAGCTTCAGATTCTCGCTCAGAAGGAATTTCGGAACGACTGTTGGAATACAATATACCTGTACAGCGAATGAAAACCGGGACATCTGCCCGGCTTGACGGAAGAACCATAGATTTTAGCAAATTGCAGCGACAGGAGCAGGATATTGAGCCTCCAAGATTTTCGTTCCTTCCCGGAATAGAAAATAATCTAAAACAAAAAGATTGTTTTTTAGTGTATACAAATGTTAAAGCTCATGACGTATTAAAGCAAGGGTTTAAATTCTCTCCGCTGTTTAATAAAACTATACAAGGAGTGGGGCCGCGATATTGCCCCAGTATTGAGGATAAATTGGTTACCTTTGCCGATAAAGATTCTCACCTGTTATTTCTTGAACCGGAAGGGACCCATACGGTCGAGTATTATGTCAACGGATTCTCTTCTTCTTTGCCTATAGAGAACCAAATAAAGGCATTACATCAAATACCGGGATTAGAAAATGTGAAAATATTTAAGCCGGGATATGCTATAGAGTATGATTACTTTGATCCTCGTTACCTTTTTAAAACGATGGAATCGAAAGCAATCAACGGCTTATATTTGGCCGGTCAAATAAACGGAACCACCGGCTATGAAGAAGCCGCAGCTCAGGGGTTAATAGCGGGTATGAATGCGGCCGGAAAATTAAACGGACAAGATGAATTTATTTTATACAGAGATGATTCATACATTGGGGTTTTAATCGATGATTTGGTCAATAAAGGGGTTGATGAACCCTACCGTATGTTTACATCAAGAGCTGAACATCGCATCCTTCTGAGACAGGATAATGCCGATGAGCGATTAACAGAAAAATCTTATAACTACGGCTTAGCCTCCGAAAAGCGCTTTCAGTTATATAAAACCAAGTCAGAGGCTATTGAACAACTCATAAAATTTATTAAGAAAACAAGTATTGAACTCACAGGCATTAATACCATGCTTGATAATCTCGGCTCAAATTTATTAACACAAAAAGTAAAAATTGATAAAGTATTACTTAGGCCGGAGGTCTCTCTGCAAGGACTGATAGATTCGGACTCAGGATTAAAAGAATATACAGAGCAGAGTCCTCATATTTCAAAAGAAATTATCAAGGCTGCTGAAGTACAAATCAAGTATGAGGGATATATTAAACGCGAAAGAGAGAATGCAGGAAAGTTGTCACGACTTAAAAATATTTCAATTCCAAGTAATTTTGATTACGATAATTTAAACTCTATAAGTACCGAGGGGAAACAGAAATTAAAATCATTTCAACCCAAGACAATCGGAGACGCCAAACAAATATCAGGAGTTTCCCCTTCTGATATTAATGTACTGTTGGTTTACTTTGGGCGATAGCTTTAACAATTTGGACGCAACCCCCTGTAGTTTATTAATTTGCGGATTGGTTCCACGTGGAACCAATACTATTGTATTATAGGAACTCTTTGATTATAGTACCCGAAACAGAGATGTTTTGATTTAAGATTGTTGATGTAGTGAGGATTGATTTGAGGTTTTTTAAATTTGGGTCGATTGATTCGTAAATCATGTGGTGACATATTTTGTATTTACTTAAAGTTTTGTTTTAACAACTTATTTTGAATCGCCCGGATTTAGTGGGGTTTGGGCTTTGTTCCACGTGGAACGTTAATGTTTAAATATGAATAGTAAGTTTAGTGATATAATAAAAAGCATTCCACACTCTCCCGGAGTGTATAAATTTTATGACAGCAAGTCTAAGATTATTTATGTTGGCAAAGCTAAGGATTTAAATAAGCGTGTGCGTTCTTATTTTTATCAAAATGTTGATAGAAATAAGGTGAGAACCATGGTGAAAAATATTGCCGATATTAAGCATTTTGTTGTAGAAACTGAAACCGATGCTTTATTGCTCGAGAATAATTTGATTAAGAAACATCGCCCGCGGTACAATGTGCTTCTGAAGGATGATAAGACTTATCCGTATATTTGCATTAAAAAAGAACCGTTTCCGAGGGTATTCAGCTCAAGAAGAAAAATAAAAGACGGTTCGCTTTATTTTGGCCCATACACCTCAATTCGTATGGTGAATGTTCTTTTGGAGCTCTTCAGGAAAATATTCAAATTAAGAACTTGTAAGTATAATTTGACTGAGGAAAATATAGCAAAAGGAAAGTTTAAAGTTTGCCTTGAATATCACATTGAAAATTGTAAAGCTCCGTGTGTAGGTTTGCAATCAATGGACGATTATGATAGGCAAATTGATGAAATAAAACACATTTTAAGGGGTAATTTGAGACCGGTTTTTGACCATTTAGAAGAGCAAATAACAGAGAAATCTTTAAACTTAGAGTATGAAGACGCTCGTAGTTTTAAAGAAAAATATGATTTGTTAAAACAATATCAAAGTCGTTCTACTGTTGTTAGCCGAATGGTTGGGAATGTTGATGTATTTAATATTTTATCTGACAAGAAATACGCATACATCAATTTACTTAAAGTAGTTGACGGCTCAATAATTCAGGTGCACAGCACAGAAATAAAAAAGGGGATGGATATACCCGACAGCGAAGTTCTGACTATTGCCATTACTGATATTATTCATGCAAAAATGGCCGGTTTTACAAATGCTGAGGAATTTATTGTTCCCATGAGTTTGGAGTATTCTTTTGATTCCGTCAAAGTGGTTGTTCCGCAAATAGGAGATAAAAAGAAACTCCTTGATTTATCTCTGAAAAACTTGAAATATTACAGGGCTGAGCGACGAAAAAACAGGTCATTAAGTTCAGCAAACCGTCATTCTTCTCGTATTTTATCTCAATTGCAAAAGGATTTACATCTCAATAAATTACCGAAACATATCGAATGTTTCGATAATTCAAATATACAAGGCACCAATCCTGTTTCTGCTTGCGTGGTTTTTAAGAACAGTAAACCGTCAAAAAAAGACTACAGAAAGTTTAAGATTAAAACCGTTGAAGGACCCGATGATTTTGCGTCAATGTATGAAGTTGTCGAGCGTCGCTATTCCCGATTGCTTGATGAGAATAAAGAGCTTCCTCAGCTCATAATAATTGACGGCGGAAAAGGGCAGCTTAATGCTGCAGTAAATGCTTTGAAATCTATAAATCTGCATTCAAAAATTGCGATTATTGGTATAGCTAAACGCTTGGAGGAGATTTTTTTTCCGGGCGATAAAATACCCTTATACCTTGATAAGAATTCAGAGTCATTAAAACTTATTCAGCATGCTCGAAATGAAGCCCATCGATTTAGTATCGAATTTCATCGCGATCGTCGTTCATCGTCATTTACTCAATCTGAATTATTAGATATTCCGGGAGTGGGAAAAAAAACAGTCCAAAAACTTTTGAAAAAATATAAATCAATACAAAATATTAAAAATCTTACTGAAAATGAATTGTCCGAAGATGTGGGGAGAAAAAAAGCAAAAATGGTATTAAACGGGCTAAATTCTTCTTTAAATGAATAGTTTAATCAACTCATTTTAAAATCTTATAAATTTCTGATAATCAGGCAGTAAATAAGCAAAATGTACCAAGTAAACTCGCTCAGATTTTAATAAAAAATAAGCTCTCGTAGGATTGGTGAGAATAAAACTTTCTGACGGCGCTAATTTTCTTGTTTTTGCTCTATAAAAAAAGAAATTTTTAAAAAAAGTAATTCTATTTCCTTTTTTATTTGTTTTGATTTTTTGATTCCGAATGAGTTCCAAATAAAAAATATTTCCAAAGCAGAATCTGATTCTTTGAGGTAGGGTAGTAGTTCATTTTTTTTGACCCTGACAATTTCTTTAATTCGTCGTTTTAATAAATTTCGCTTAACTGCAGTTTTTAATTTTCTTTTGGGTACAGTAATTCCAATTTTAATGGCGGTGTGTTTTTTGTCAGATAATTTGACCACAACATTCATGCTTGTCCCATAAAAATATTTCCCGTCTGAAAACAGGCGAGAAATATTTTTTTGTCCTTTTAATCTGTCAACTTTATTGAATCTGTTTTTTTTCAATTTTTCTCTGACTTTATAAAAAGTTCAATGGCTCTGGACATTGACGGAGCTTCTTTTGTCGGAGCTGTGATATCCGAGCGGAGACCACTTTGAGTTACAGCTTCAGTAGTAGTGGGTCCGAAAGTTGCAATCTTTGTTGAATTTTGTACAAAATCCGGAAAGTTTTCCAACAGAGAGTTAATACCGGACGGACTGAAAAACACAAGAATATCATAATTAACATCTCGCAGATCCGATAAATCTGAACTTACCGTTTTAAACATTACTGCTTTAGTAAATGAAAACTTTTTCTTCTTCAGCGTATTTGCAACTGTTGGTTTATGAACATCTGCAACCGGAAGTAAAAACCGTTCATTTCTGTTTTTCATCAATACCTCCATCATGTCTTCCAGCTTCCTTTCTCCAAAAAATATCTTACGTTTTCTGTAGGTAATATATTTTTGCAAGTAAAGTGCGATTGTTTCTGTAATGCAGAAAAACTTCATTGAGGTTGGAATATTTATTCGCATCTCTTCTGCCAGACGAAAATAGTTATCTACAGCCGTTTTACTTGTTAAAATAACGGCAGAATGTTCCAGTAAATTAACCTTTTGTTTTCTGAATTCTTTTAGCGATACGCCTACAACTTCAATAAAACTTCTGAAGTCTATTTGTAAACTGTATTTTCCGGATAAATCAAAATAAGGTGATCTATCGTTTGTTGGTTCGGGTTGGGATATAAGAATACTTTTAATTGCCAAAACTTGTTTTTTTTTAGGTTTAACCTTCAAATTTTATAATAAAAAGAATGCCTTTAAGATAATTAATGCAGGCATAATCTTAAAAATGCAAAGATACAAAAACAAGTAGTAAAAACGAAGTTTGTCCGGGTAAATAATTTTTACCGAAAGCAAAACTTCACCAACTACGGTCAATAGTAATGCTGTCAGGCTCAAAATAATAAAAATTTGTTGTAAAATTCCTTCAGATAAAAACAGAGCTGATGCAGAAACAAATATTAATGATACTCCGGAGTATACCACTAAATCCGTTATCCTGTTGAAGTAATTAAAAGTCGGGGTTTCAAAAATTATTGAAATGATTTTGTTCCATAATTTAATAAACAACAGGACGACTAAATTCAGCAAAGCAAGAATAAAGGAACTGATTAAGAGGCTGTAATCAAATACTCTCAATTGCGAAAAGTCCAAAAGTTTTATGAATAAAAGAGTGGTTGATAAGAAAAACAGAAAGTACACGAACAGATTAATTATCAAAGGTACTTTTTCTGATTTGCTTTGAAGCAGGCGTCTCGGGTTTAATATCTTTTTTGTAATTGAGATTACGGAATAATTAAAAACATTTTTTAAAACGGCAAAAACAACAAACCCGGTAAGTATAATTACCAATGGGCCATAATCAAAACTTGCTTTAATATCGGAAGAATTACTTTTATTAATATTATCACGAACCGTAATTTTAAATTTTAAAAATTGAGAATTTTTCATTGCTTCCTCATGCCCGGCATAAAATGTAGTATTATTGACTGATTGAATACTTTTTGAAGTTTGCTCTTTGTAAACTACGGGGGCAGTTACAGAGTCTCCTGAAATTTTTTTATCTTGATTAAAGTTCGTTGTATGGAAAGGCTTCATATGCTTTGACTTGTCGGTCTATAAATGTACACAACAAATGAGACTTGATTTATTGTCTAATATTACGGAATAATTTTTTTCTTTTTTTAATATAAACTTATTTTGCACCAAAAATAAGCATAAACAGTTAGTTTACATAAAACAATTTGTTGTATTCTTTTTTTATCAGAAAGAAAATTCTGAATTATAGAAAATTAACAATAATAAATTTTTTAATGATATGGATAAATTTGAACATTCAACGATTGATTACTTTAATATTTCTGATTTATTAACCGAAGAGCATCTACTCATCAGAAAATCTGTCAGACAGTGGACAGATACAAAAGTCAAAAATATTATAGACGAAGCTGCACAAACGGTAACTCCGCCGGACAATCTTAATTCGGACTTGGGGAAATTGGGTGCATTTGGATCATTTATTCCCGAAGAATACGGCGGGGCAGGAATGGACTATATATCGTACGGATTAATAAATTACGAATTGGAACGGGGAGACTCCTCCATTCGTTCAACGGCATCAGTCCAATCTTCTTTAGTTATGTATCCCATTTATGAATTTGGCTCGGAACAACAAAAAAAACGATTTTTACCCAAATTAGCCTCAGGAGAGCAAATTGGTGCCTATGGGCTAACAGAGCCTAATCATGGATCAGATCCGGGCAGTATGGAGACAAAACTAACCAAAAACGGTGATTCTTATCTGTTAAACGGAGCCAAAATGTGGATTACGAATTCACCCATATGCGATATGGCCGTGGTATGGGCAAAAGATGAAAAATCTGTTATACGGGGAGTAATTGTCGAACGAGATTTTGAAGGTTTCACTACACCCGAAATAAATAAAAAGTGGTCTTTGAGAGCCTCTCATACCGGGGAACTTGTTTTTGATAATGTATTAATACCCAAAGAAAACATCCTGCCCAATATTCAAGGAATAAAAGGCCCTTTGATGTGTCTGAATTCGGCACGTTACGGCATTGCATGGGGAGTACTGGGTGCAGCAGAAGATTGTTTACAAACCGCCATAAAATATTCTAAAGAGCGCATGCAGTTTTCAAAGCCTATTGCGGCCTTTCAATTGACTCAAAAGAAAATTGCAGAAATGATAACAGATTTAACCAAGGCTCAATTACTGGCTTGGCGTCTGGGAATGATGAAAAATGAAGGAAAAGCAAGTCCGGCACAAATTTCTATGGCTAAAAGAAATAATGTGGAAACCGCTTTGAATATTGCCCGAGAATCCAGACAAATACTCGGAGCTATGGGAATAAGCGGTGATTTCCCGATTATGCGTCATATGATGAACTTAGAATCTGTAATAACCTATGAAGGAACCCATGATATTCACCTTTTGATAACGGGTATGGATGTCTTGGGAATTTCTGCTTTTTCATAGTCGGTGGGGGTAAGCAGATAATGTTTACCCTTAATATAGAACTTTTATCTGAAATAATATGGCTGAGCTTTCCACACGGAGCTGTGTTATTTACGATATTGTGGAACTCCGGAGTGGTTAGGATATAACTTATAATAGTGGCTCTTTTCAAGGAAAATGTTGATAATAATTTAGTGATTTTGCATGATTTTTGATAAGTTATATAGTTAACTGATTAATAGTATATTACCTTGTTAATTTTCTGACAGGCTAAACTATTTTCAGTCTCCACTCATTGCAACTTTCGAGTATTCTACTGTCAGCGACCACAGTGGATTCTGGAAAAATAAGGAATGACGTTGATTTTTCGGAGGTTGAGCATGTTGTTTGCAAAACAAGCCCCGAAACCGGTTTCGACTTCGCTCAACCTTCGAAAATTTGAATATCTACTTGTAAAAGCCGAACACAAAAGAACAAGCATAAACAATTCAAATAAAAATAAATATTACGGTTTCCGGTATACTTTATGTCAGGTAAATATCGGGAGTTGTACACCGAATTGGTATTGTACTAATCGGCATGTTTCATAAATGCAAATTTATGCGTTATTTTAAAAGTTTTAAAATCCTCATTTACAATAAGTAAACTCCGGTTTTAAAATTTCAAAATGCCCTAAACCTAAATTGAGTGATTATGAACAAAGAGAAGTGTCAATATTTTGAGAACAAAAGTGTTACAAAAAAATTGAGTGCACCCAATAGGTACATGATGTTTTTTTGTAATATCTTTTGGCTCAAAATATTGGTGCTTATCGAAGTTCATAATCGCTCATTTTAGGTTAAACTTTACACTTATGAAACATGCCTACTAATCGATTATATTTATTTTTATTTATATACAAACGGTTAATAATTTTACTTTTACAAAGAGTGTATTTGTTGAATAGCAAGGTATTGTATCATTATATCACTAAAGAATTAAACCATTTAAAGTATAACAACCTCTTAATATTGAAAATTAGTCTTATGAAAAAAATAAAAATATTTATATCAATTGTTATTGCAGCAGTTTTGTTAGTTTCAACTGTGGCATTCATTGATTCAAAACCTAAAGGGGATTTTGAAATTGCAAAAAACTTAGAACTGTATCATTCAGCAATTAAAAATCTCAGAATGTACTATGTAGATGATGTAGAGTATGCTAAGTTAATTAAAGAAAGTCTGGTTGAGCTGCTGAAAAAACTCGACCCTTATACTGTTTATTATTCAGAAGCTCAGATGGAAAATTATGCTTTTATAAGCACCGGAGCTTATGCAGGTATAGGTATCACTGTGGTTGAACGTTTTGGAAAACTATACATTACCGATGTTAAACAAAATTCTCCCGCAAAAAAACACGGCATACAGATTGGTGATATTATAACTGAAATTGAGGGGGTTGAACTTAACCGGCAATCCATTGAAGATCTGCGAAAAAAATTAAACGGTGCCGTAGGCAGCGATACCAATATTAAATTGATAAGACCTTATGAGGGGAATAAAGAAATAGAGATATTACTAAAAAAAGAGAAAATTAAGCAACCGGCAGTTGAGTACAATACCATGCTTTCCGATGGTATTGTTTACATTAAACTCAGAAGTTTTACACAACATTCGGCCAAAAGCTTTACAGACTCCCTTGCGAATTATAAAAGTTCTGTTAAAGGAGTTGTCATTGATTTAAGGGGTAACCCGGGAGGCTTTTTGCAAGAAGCTGTAAACATTTTGGATTACTTTACTCAAAAAGGGGAATTATTGGTTAAAACAAAAGGCAGAATTGAAAAGTGGTCGGCAGTTTTTAGATCAAAACATGAACCTCAAATGCCCGATATACCGGTTGCTGTGATTGTAAATTCCTCGTCGGCCTCGGCCTCGGAAATTATTGCCGGCACTTTTCAGGATCTCGACCGAGCAGTAATTATCGGTGAAAGAACTTTTGGAAAAGGGTTGGTACAAACCACAAAAGGCTTGGGGTATAATACTAAAATAAAACTTACCGCAGCAAAATACTACCTTCCCGGCGGCCGATGTGTACAAGTTCGAGATTATTCTCATTTAAGAAATGACGGCAGTGTAAGTAAAATTCCTGACTCATTGAAAAAAATGTTCAAAACCAAAAACGGCCGAGTTGTGTATGACGGAGGTGGTGTTAAACCTGACATTGAGATGATTAATGCCGAAGACAACAGTATTTTAAGTGTGTTAATTCAACGGTTTATCATTTATGATTATGTAATGAAGTATAGAGAAACTCATAAAACAATCAGTACCCCTAAGGAGTTTAAGTTCAAGAGTTACGACGAATTCAAACTGTTTGTTCAACAGGCCGGTCTTGCGGATTATCTGAAGCCTGTTCAAGAATTGAAAAAAATAAAAACTCAGCAACAAGAGCTATACCCCGAACTTTCCGAAGACATTGAGCAGGCTGTTGTTGAATTCAAAAACAGTATTCCAAATTTATTGGATATTCATGCCGCCGCCATAACATTTCAAATAGAAAAAGAAATATTATCCGGTTATTATGGTCCTGAAGCAGAAAATACATGGATCGTAAAAAAAGATCCTACCGTAAAAAAAGCGGTCCAAATTCTTTCGAACGGCAAACAATACAACCAAATTTTAAATATTCAGTAGTGAAAAATGGTTATATTAACGGTGAAATAGTATTGGTAATTTGTTATATATTTATTGACAAATACCCTTTACTTGTAAAGTATTTCTTTCATAAAATGTAGTTTTTTTGTTTAAAGTATTAGTGTAATTGTATTTTTTTTTCTTATGTTTGTAAATAAGTTAAAATTTCATAAAAATAATTTGAACAATATGAAAATAAGCTGGTTAATCTTAATAGTTTTATTTTTTGGCTTAACAGCTTTCAATTTAAATGTAACTTTTGACGGAAATAATCCTTCTGTGAAAGTAGATATTTATACCATTTCTAATCCTCTCGCAGAAGAAGATGTTATTCGGTTTTCAATACGGTTATGTTCAGCAGATAATTTGGAGAATTTTTCAATTGTTCCCTTTGTTCAAGATAAAAATAACTCAGCTCTTCATTACAGTTTTAATCACAATGTGAAGCAAGCTTCAATTAATTATTTTTATACAGTTTCGAAAAATACAACACAAAAGAAAATTAAGTTTTCTTTTATATTGGAAGATAATAATAATTCCACTAAAAGGGTGCATACAGTTTCATTATAATAGAAATTTGTAACACGTTCTATAAAATCCGGAATAATATTTGTGTTAAATAAATAAATATTATTAAATTTGTAAAGTAAGATTTACAAAAAATGTTTAGAAAATGAATGTAATACAGAGGGAAGGCAAGCAAGATACACCTTCGGTTGTTTTAAATAAGGAAAAAGGAATTTTTAAATTGGAAGGAAAATCGTTTCCTGCTGATGTTGGAGTCTTTTACGAAGACATTGTCAATTGGTTGGATGAGTATGCCTTAGCACCCAATAAAGAAACTGATTTTATTATGAAAATGGATTATTTTAATACAGCTTCTTCCAAAGTTATTTTAGACATTTTGTATAAACTGGAAGACATAAAGTTAGATGGTCACAATGTATGCATAAAATGGTATTATCCCGATGATGACGAAGATATGATGGAGACCGGAGAAGAATATGACGAAATTGTGGATGTCGATTTTGAATTGATTGAATATACCGTAGAATACGATGATTAATTAAAATAAATTTCCTTGTACGTTTGATTTTTGAGTAAGCCGGCCTGCTAAAGCGTTTTTAGCAGGCCGCTTCTTTTTTTAGAGGTATAAGCATCTCCTTATTTTATAAGAAATCATTAGCTATTTTTTGAACAGCTGATGGTAAGCCCTTCATTTAATCTAAGCTCAATTATTCATAAACTTTTAATAAAAACAGTATAAAATATTAATTGAAATGATATTGTAACGATAGATTTAAAAAATAAAATAGCCCAAATTTGCTTATCATTATTTTTTGCGAAAAAACAATCAATCGGTTAATATACCTACGTTTTCGTTGGGGTTATTATACTTTAAACGGTTAATAATTTGACTTTTACAAAGAGTGTATTTGTTGAAAAGCAAGGTATTGTATCACTATACTATTAAATAATAAAACCATTTCAGACTTCGTCTGTTTTAATATAAAAAAATGGACATTGTGTATAATTGCAAATGCTTGAATGCCTGTCAAAACGAATTTGGAAACAAATTCACACCTATCGCTATCTACTTAACTATCAGGCGTTTGATTTTTATGAATAATGCCTGCTCCCAATTATATCGCAATATCATATAGCAGCTTTATATTAAAGGAGTAAAGCCATTTAAAATATTAAAACAGACGAAGTCTGCATTTAAAGTATAATTCCCGAATTATTCGAGCTAATGAGCTTCAAGCCAATTATTACCAATCCCGATATCCACTTTCAAATCTACAGAGAGTTGTGCTGCATTTTCCATCGCTTCACGAATTATCTTTGTAACAGATTCAACCTCGTGTTTCGGAGCATCAAAGACTAATTCATCATGAACCTGAAGAATCATCTTTGTTTCAGCATTTGTTTCGTTGAGTTTCGCTTGACAAGCAGTCATAGCCAGCTTAATAATATCAGAGGCAGTTCCTTGTATAGGTGAATTTATGGCGTTTCTTTCATCATTACTGCGAAGTAGTCCATTTCTTGAATTTATATTGCGTAGTAGCCGTTTACGATTATAGATTGTAGTAACAAACCCTTGGTCTCGCGCAGTTGCAATAGAACGCTCCATATATGTCTTTACATCGGGATATGTCTTAAAATAGCCGTCAATTAATTCCTTCGCTTTAGATCGTGAAATATCAAGGTTTTGTGCCAATCCAAAGGCTGAGATGCCGTATATGATTCCAAAATTTGCAGATTTTGCCTGACTTCTCATTTCTCCGGTTACCTCCTCTTGAGGAACATCAAATACTTTACTTGCAGTTGATGTATGTATATCCTCTTGATTCTTAAAGGCTTTTATTAAATTTTCGTCGGCGCTCAGGTGAGCCATTATTCTTAATTCTATCTGCGAATAGTCGGCGGCAATCAATATATTCTCTTTATTCGACGGAATAAAACACTTTCTGATTTCTTTTCCTTCAGGAGTTCTTACCGGGATATTTTGTAAATTCGGATTGGTAGAACTTAATCTACCCGTACTCACCACGGCTTGGTTGAATGTTGAATGTATTTTTTTTGTCTTTTCGTTGAGTAAAAGAGGCAGAGCTTTGACGTATGTAGAAAGCAATTTACTTTTTGACCTAAAATCGAGAATGTGTGAAATAATATCGTGTTTTCCTTTCAATTTTATGAGCTCCGACTCACCGGTTGCGTATTGCTTCGTTTTGGTGAGTTTTGGGTTATCAATAATTTTTAATTTCTCAAAAAGGACTATTCCCAGCTGCTTTGGCGAAGAGATATTAAATTCATTACCGGCTAATTCAAAGATTTTGTTTTCGGTTTGTTTTAGTTTTGAAATTAACAATTTTTCATAAGAGCTTAATTTTCCCGTATCCAGGCTTACTCCTGTTCTTTCCATTTCCGAAAGTACTGCTATCAGCGGAAACTCTATCACTTCTGCCGGTTTCCTGAGGTTGTTTTTTTCAAGTTCATCCCATAATATGGGCTTAAGTTTGAGGCATAGATCAGAGTCTTCGCCCGCATAAATGCTGACTTTGTCAGGGTCAGCTCTGCGCATGGCCCCTTCTTTGACCTTTTTCCCGGTCAATGATTCGATTTCTATCGGCTCGTAATTGAGGTATTGCTTCGATAGGGCGGTAAGATTATGCTTGCCGTTTGTATCAATAAGATAATGAGCAATCATGGTATCAAAAAGTGGTCCGGCAACACGAATATTGTAGTTCCTCAG
>JAYEIA010000214.1:0-7871 GCA_034659855.1 Bacteroidota bacterium | reverse complement strand
TCGGAGGTTGAGCATGATGTTTGCAAAACAAGCCCCGAAACCGGTTTTTGCTGTTTTATGAGATCGGTTTCGACTTCGCTCAACCTCCGAAAGTAAAAAAATATTGCTCTAACAAACTGAATATATGCTGTTTATATCTTAACTTGACGGCTATGGTGCAGATATGAATTGTAATGCGACAGGGTAAATTGTCTGTAACCGCATTTATATAAGTCATTTATTATATAAAGTTTAAATACTAAAAATAAGAGTTTTAAGTTAATTGTAAAATAATTCATAAGCCACTGATAATTGAGTACATAACTCATTTTGCTAAAATAGAACATACGTTTTAAATCGGACTCATATTTAAAAGATAATCAATAAGTTCAATTGTTACTTTGATATTGTGTTTTTGAATCTTAATATTTTTCTTAGATATTCTCTCCTTTTCTTGATAAAAAGCTGCTCCGTAGTTTCCTGAATTCACCGACAAATAGGGGATTTTAAACTGTTCAGCAAACTCGCCGGATAATTGATCAAGCGCTTCTCGGCAAAATTCGGTTTCAAAATCGGTGCCGTCAAATACCACAGACAACAGCTTGGCAGTTCCTCGCACACAAATATCTTGGCTACTACTGTCGGGTTCAGCCGAGAGATTTACAAAATACGACGGCTTTGAAATACCGGAACGCCTACCGGTTGTTGAAAAATAGTTTCTCAATCCTTCTGATTTCCCGGCATCGGCATAAGCCAAAAAAATTATATCTCTTTGCGGCCGGTGCCGTTTTGACGCATAGTATTCCAACATTTCAAACAGACCGGAAAGCCCGTATTTTTGTGAATAATCAGACTCCCACCGGCGGATATTACCCCCGTTTATTGAGTCCTCAAAATTATTCTTTTGAACGCCGTAGGCTGTCCCAATGACAAGGGGCGTTTTTGAACGGGTTGTATCTGTTCCCTTTAAAGTTACTGAAACATTTTGCAATTGTGATTTTATGGTATCTATATAAACGCCGGCATATACACTTACGTGGGTTTCAAAAGAACCGGGACTATTTCGTTTTCTTATTAGTTTTGCTTGCCAATTTACCGAATGCCTGCCTTCCATCTGAAACATTCTATTCACCAATTCTCGCTTGGCATGTATGACGGGAATATTGAGTTGTGATAATTTTTTACTCATTTTCAATTTGGACAAATTATCCTCATAATCGGCTTCTGCATCAGACACAAAGATAACTCCCGTCGCTCCCTGCGCCTCTGCTAATTTGGCTTTTTGAAAATAAAAAGAGTCCGGCTTGTTAATTTCCTTATTTTTCAAACTAAGCTTTCCTCTCAATATTACAACCCATTTGCCCGAGACATTGATTCCGGAATAGCTGCTTTTGTTGTTCAAAGAGCTGTCCGCAGGCATTCCAAAACCGACAAATGCAAGTGATGCCCGACCGGATCCGTTACCGGAAAAGGATAACGGACAATAATTCTCAAATTGAACGCCCTCCGTATTTCCAATGGTAAGTCGATTATTTTTACGAGCCTCAATTCCATGTACAACTTCAAAAGCCTGAAATTGGGCATCTTCAACAAACGTACTGTTTGAGACAGAAAATTCAGTTTTAATAAATTCTGCCATCGCTCCCGAATCATTGATAATTCGGCTTAATGATGAAAAATTATTTTCAAGTTCTCGGTTACTGATACGAGTTTGCCCGACAACACCTGTCGCGGAATAGAACCCTATGATAATTATAAATATTATGTTTCGCATAATTAATTAGATATTTACATTTTAAGTATGTCTATAATTCTACTTTACGAAGTTAAAACAAATTAAAAATTAGACTGAAAGTCTAAATTAATTCAGTATGAGTTTTCCGTAACGGGCTGAAAGCCCGGTTTATTTCAACCCAAGGCAACGCCTTGGGTTATTGTCATTTCTATTCTCGCCTTGTAAAGGCAACTTATTAATAAACTGCCCTTGCAGGGCGAACAAGCTCGTTTATTCCGAACCCGGCGCGTTGCACCGGGCTAAATTAAATTGCTCTTTCAGAGCGATTCCAAACTTCGTAAAGTAGAAATAATTCTCTTCTCTTTATTAACTTTAGAACAGATATAAAACACAATATAAAAAAAATAATTGGTTCAATGCAAAATCAAATTGGTGGACAGGATAAGTACCGTCTGTAAGCTAATTTCCTGTCAATTTAAATTGCAGTTTTTTCAAAACTATATTAACAAAATAAAGTTTCGCCGAAATAATAAGACTGCCGGCAATCCAACAAGTGTTAAAATATGAGTAATTGTATTAAATCAGAAAAATATTTATCTTTATCCCCGTAAAATTCAAGTCTATGAAGCATTTATATTTAAAATCAATTGGATACCTGATTTTTTTATTGAGTATTTCATTTAATTCAACCGGTCAAATCGTAAAAAACTACCAAGAAAAAACATTCTTAAGCGAGACCGGCAAGTTGCCTTATCGGTATTTTCAACCAAAGCAGGATATTAAATGCGTTAAAAGACTGCCTTTGATTATTTTTTTACACGGCGCAGGCGAACGCGGCAATGATAACAAAAAGCAACTCATTCATGTGGCCGAAGTATTTACCGACTCGGCCAATCAAGAAAAATTCCCGGCCTATGTCATTGCACCACAATGTGCCGAAAATTACCGGTGGGCAGATATTGACTGGAGCAATGCCCCGCATAAAATGCCGGATACTATCTCGGATTATGCAAAAATGACTATGGAATTGGCGAATTGGTTTATTCATAACTTACCGGTTGACAGCAACAGAATATATATCACCGGGCTCTCTATGGGAGGTTTCGGTACTTGGGATTTAATTTCTCGATTCCCGGATAAATTTGCAGCGGCCGCCCCGGTATGCGGAGGCGGGGATACAAATCAGGCAAAAAAACTGACACATATCCCTATATGGGCATTCCATGGCGCTAAAGACAAAGTAGTTGACGTGAGAAGCACACGCTTAATGATTGAGGAAATAAAAAAGTTCGGCGGAACACCTAAATATACGGAATACCCTGAATTGGGTCATTTCAGCTGGGAGACGGCCTATCATGAAGAGCAATTCTTAGAATGGATGTTTTTACAATCGAAATAAAACAAGTAGTATTTTTTAGATATAATACAGAAGAAACCCAACATCAATGAATCGTACACTTTGGCAATTCATCAGCATTTTAATTATTGCTTTCGGATTAATAATAATCTACTCATTTCAATTGCAACCCATTTCATTATTTGGTATTGAACTCAAGCAATCCGGCATTAAAGAATTTGTACAAGGTGAGCCGATTCCCACGGAGCAATTTGCCGAGTTTGAATTTTTGAAACCTGCCGGGAACAAAGACACTGTCATTTCAGATACATCCAAACAACGAATTCTGCTCATCGGCGACTCCATGCTGGAAGGCTTCATGCTCAGAATGCGAGATTATACCGAGTACAATCAGCACGATTTAAAAACTGTGATTTGGTACAGCTCATCTTCTCTGTGGTATGGGACCTCAGACACTTTATCGCATTTCATAAAACAATACAAACCAACTTATGTTATGTTGGTTTTGGGAGCCAACGAACTCTTTATAAGGGATATAAAAAATAAACGGCTGAGATACGTCCAACGAATTATTGCACAAATGGATCCCTTACCCTTCATTTGGATTGGGCCGCCAAACTGGAAAGATGATACCGGGATAAATGAACTTATATTGAGCAATACCGGAGAAAAACGGTATTTCCCTTCTAAGGATTTATCGTACGACAGAACATCCGACGGTGCTCACCCGACTCATAAATCGGCAGCAAATTGGATGGACTCCGTAGCACAATGGGTTGAAAACAAAAGTGCATATCGTATTGTTATGGATAGGCCGCCGGACTCCTTACATTTTAAGAGTTCGCCCCATGCCACTTTATTACAACCCAAAAAATAACAGCAATACCTCATGCAGAAGATACTATCTCAAATTTCAGACCTGTTGGTCTATGACTCTCAAAGCCCTATGCTGTTTAACAGCGGGACATTCTTTTTGCTGTTTATTCTCTTTATTGCAACCTATGCACTTATTAAAAAACACCGTTGGACTGTTACCGTTTTTGTCATACTTTTCAGCGTTTTCTTCTATTATAAATCCAGCGGATTTTATTTAATAATATTGGTGTTTACATCAATCACCGATTACAGTTTTGCCATAGCCACGGAACGAGCAAATAAAAAATTCTGGAAAAAATTCTGGGTTTTCCTTGCTGTTACAAGCAGCTTAGGAATTTTGGCTTTCTTTAAATACACCAATTTCTTTTTTGAAAACTTTACAAATATTTTGAAATACTTGGGTAATTTTCCGGTTATCACCGAATTTATTCATTCACAAAAACCTCCGATACAAAAGACATTTACCGAAATAATTCAGAACAATTTTCAACCCTTTGATATTTTTCTTCCCATCGGCATATCCTTTTACACATTCCAATCCATAAGCTATGTGATTGATGTATACAGAAAAAAACTGCCGGCGACACAAAACTTTTTAGACTACGCCTTTTTTCTTTCCTTTTTCCCGCAGTTGGTCGCCGGGCCAATCGTGAAAGCGCATCATTTTTTACCGCAACTCCGAAAAAAAATCACCATCAAGAAAGAGCATGTTTGGTTGGGGTTCTGGCTGATTATTATCGGCTTATTCAAAAAAGCGGTTATTGCAGATTATATTGCTCAATATAATGATATAATTTTTGCTGCACCGCATACCAAATCAGGCTTTGAGAACTTAATGGCCGTGCCGGGCTACGCTATTCAAATATACGGTGATTTTTCGGGGTATTCTGATATGGCCATCGGTTTAGGACTTTTGATGGGTTTTGATTTAGGAATAAACTTTAATTTCCCGTATAAAGCTCTGAATATCACAGACTTTTGGAGACGCTGGCATATTTCATTGTCCTCATGGTTGCGAGATTATTTATATATTCCCTTAGGCGGAAACCGTAAAGGACGATTTAAAATGTACCGTAACCTTTTTATCACCATGTTCTTGGGCGGATTATGGCACGGAGCAAGTTGGAAATTTGTTGTTTGGGGATCGGCACACGGCATGGGACTTGCCGTGCATAAAGCACTAAGTCCTCTACTCGGAAAAATAAAAGATACGATACCCGTAAAGTTCGTTTCTTGGTCGCTGACCTTTATTTTTGTCATTACTTTATGGATTTTTTTCAGAGCTGCCGACATACCGGAAAACTATCAAAAAATAACCGTAAAAAATGCCTCAGAATACAGCTATACTTCCGCAGTTTTAAATCAAACGGATTCGACCAAAAATGTTCAAATTGTTTTCTTTGACTCTGAGGAAGTGGCTCAGGACACGGTTTATACGACCTTGAAATATAAATTAGGAAGCAAAATACGGGTTACGGATGAAATCAAAGGCAGTGACAAAATAGTTACTGCCAAGGTCATGATTAATGCTTATAAAGTGGCCTTGATTATGATTAAACGAATTGTAACTGATTTAAACATCTCAAAATATTTCTATACTTTTTGGAAGACACACATGGCTTGGGTCGTTCTGTTGGTCACCGGATACCTCATGCATGCCAATCCTGTTCGTTGGACTGATAAACTTATTCAGGTATTCATAAAGTCGCCGTATCTTGTCAAATTGTTGACTTTTTTAATTGTCCTGCAACTCGTGATTCAATTTAAAAGCGAAGATGTTGTCCCGTTCATCTATTTTCAATTCTAATATACTTTAAATGATTTAATTATTTAATGATATAATGATACAATATCTTGCTATTCAACAAATACACTCTTTGTAAAAGTCAAATTATTAACCGTTTAAAGTATAAATAGAAATTTAACAGGGTTAAGATTAGCGATATTACCGAAACTGATTTATATTAAAATATTAGATTTCTTAAGATTAATCTAAATTATAATTATAAAACAAACAAGATGCATTACTTTTTCATAGGAATAGCCGGCGACGGAATGAGTGCTTTGGCTCAATATGCTACCGGAAAAGGACATAAAGTATCCGGTTCGGACCGGCAATTTTCTAAACAGAAAAGCACCGAAAGAAGAAAAAAATTGGAAGCCGAGGGAATTAATTGTTTCCCTCAAGATGAATCCGGCATTACAAAATCTATTGACAAAGTGGTTATCTCTACCGCTATTGAACCCACGGTGCCTGAGTATATCAAAGCCAAAAAATTGGGCATAAAAATAATCATGCGTTCCGTTTTATTGGCGGAGTTTTGTAACACTCAAAACACGGTGGCCGTTTCCGGAACATCCGGAAAATCGACGGTAACAGCCATGATTTATACTATATTTGACTATGCCGGCTTGTCGCCCTCGCTGATAACCGGAGCCGGTTTGGTGAACCTGCAAAATAAAGGAAAAATTGGCAATGCCGTAGCCGGCCAAAGTGAGATATTAATTATTGAAGCCGATGAATCCGACGGCTCTTTGATAAAATACAAACCCCAAACCGGGCTCATTCTCAACATTGAAAAAGACCATAAAACAATAAAAGAACTTCGAAAACTTTTCAGTAAATTTTCGGAGAATACTCAAAATGAATTAATTGTAAACCGTTCCAATGCCGAAAGTTCCTCGTTTTCAAAAGGCTCAGACTACGATTTTATGAAAGCCCCCTACCAACCCGTAAAACTCAATGAATCGGTAAACGGAATTACATTTCAGTTGGCCGATACAGATTTCAGTATTCCGCAAATCGGTGCCTACAATGCCGAAAACGCAACAGCAGCCATAGCCACAGCCGCAAAATACGGGGTTTCGATTAAAACTGCCTCCGAGGCTTTAAAGAGTTATCACGGCATACACCGACGCAACCAAATTCTTGGTATAGCCAAAGGGATAACCGTTATAGACGATTATGCTCACAATCCCGCAAAATTATCGGCCGCTCTGAAAGCCTGCCAAGCATTGAGTCAAAAGGTTTTCTTATGGTTTCAGCCCCACGGTTTTGGTCCGACAAAATTCCTGCACTCAGAATTTGTAAAAGAACTCTCGGATACGGCTCGCCCCAATGATGAAATTATCTTTTCGGAAATATACTATGCCGGAGGAACGGCAGACAAAAGTATTTCGGCAGAAGACTTAATAAAAGATATGCAAAAGAAAAATACAACTGCTGTTTATCTTAAAAACAGAAAAGAATTAGTTACATACATTCTTGCAAATACCAAAAAAAATGCTATTCTTTTGCTGTGCGGTGCTCGTGACCCAAGTCTTAACAGCTTTGCTGAAGAAGTTTTTGAAAAGCTGAAAAACAATAACAAATAAAGGCATGTTTCATATTTTTACACTTTTAAAACCTTACTTCGATAAACGCTCAGTACAAGTATTTTTTATTTTTATCTTAGTAGAATTTCGCATTAATATAATTTTAAACCTTATTACTTTATTTTATCAGCGAGAAATAAGGTAATAAGGTTAAAAAACCAATGACATATTCATTTTCCACTATGGTTGAAAAACAAAAATACGGTTTTAAAAAAAAGTGTGAAGTTTCTAAACATACCCAAATAAATCATTTTTTTTATTTGAAATTTAACACAACAAATCATAATTTTGAAGATTATTATAATAAAATTTATTAACTGTAATTAATGATTGACTCAAAATACATAAAACAATACATGCTGCAAAATTCCTTTATAGGTTCTATGGAAAAAGGCGAGAATCTGTATATGTCAGGAGCAATAAAAGATATTGAACAATCCGATAAAGATGATATAATAAAAGCAAAAGTTCAAGGCTCCTTACTTTACACTGTAAGAGTTGTATTTTTGGGTACAAAAATAGTTTCAAGTTGCACATGCCCTTATAATT
>JAYEIA010000213.1:0-27860 GCA_034659855.1 Bacteroidota bacterium | reverse complement strand
CTTTTATATCGGACATCTTGGAAAATGCCGCATGCTTAAAATTCAATTCTTCCGCCGATATATTATGAATAACAAACCACTGCCTAACAGAGCTAATCGTAGAGTCAGACTTGGGATCGTGATTTTTCATGCTGTAGGCAAGATATTCTTTTTCATAGTCATAGTCCGGCTGCGGAGAAGAATAATCTTTTTCAGCCAAATCAACAGTAATCGTAAAGTCCTCATCAACAGCAGAGGCACAAAGGGAATTGCTGCCGTTACCGGAATAGTATGCCGTGGGTGTATCCCACACTCCCGGCGTTCGCACCAATTTTATATCAAGCGAACTCTCATTACTCCATTTGCTGATATCAAAATTTTCAATTTCCTTACGAGAAAATTTAACAACAGCCGTTCCGTTTCGATCAAATTTAACCGCAACAGGATGACCGGCCGGGTTGGCTTCGTTCTTGTATATCTCCCCTGTCAAGAAAAGAATATCATTGCTGGGACCGTTCACAAACTTAAAACTCAATCTCTTCAGCTTATGGCTTTTAAATGAACTGAACAGAAGTTTTCGTTTAGGTCTGTTGTTTTCATTCCGGTTCTCAATAAACTTCAAGCCCGTGTTAACAGCATCAGCAGTCGGATAACGAAATGCCGGTACGGCACGCCTGAGGGCAATAAGCCCTTTTACATAATTGAGTAAAGACAAGGCATGTTCTGAAAACTCATTGTTCAAACGGCTCCACCGCATCCTGTTTACACTATCCGGAGAGTTATATGAATTTTCATGAAAATAGGAAATCCCGTCTTCTTCATCAACAGAGGATGTTGTCAGCACTCTCGGGCTATTTGTTGCTTTCCCCGAAACAGGCTTTGAACGCAGAATTTCATCCCCGCCGTTTAATATCACTCGCCCCTGAGAAGTCAGTAGTAACAGTAATGCTTGCTTGGCCAATCGTAATCGCTTGTTTCCGAAGTCATCCGGGACTGTTAAATTTATTTTATCCCACAAGGTCAATCCATCATGGATACTTAAAAAATTAAGGCATTCGTGCGGATTCTCAACAAACAAGTTATAAGGCAGCGAAAACTTACAAGGAGTAAACAAAAAATTATCCGAGTCGTAACTTCGTAGGCCGCCGGATATAGCTGCGGCCAATGATTCGCTCCGCCCCGGCTGCCCGTGCAAAAACCCGCCCTCGGTGTCTTTGCCTAAAGCAGAGTCTCGCATAACATCATTGAACATGCTAATATTCAGCCCTTTGGAGTGATATGTTTTGGTGAAAGATTCGGTATGATTGATATCTTTAAATTCCCAGGCTTCTCCCCATAATAACAAGTCATCGGCATTTTCGGGATTGTAAGCCTTTCCGACTTTTTCTCTGATTTGCCGAAGGGTTTCTTTGTCGGTAAACTCCATTAAATCAAAGCGAAAGCCGTCGGCTCCCAAATACTTGACATTGTAAATAAGTGCATCAATAATCATTTTTCGGACAACCCGGTGTCGGCTCTCCAAGGACGGTCCGGCTCCGGTGTGTACCGATATTTTGTAATCATCGGTAAACCGATAATAACAACCCGGTGCAATATTCTCAAAAGTATTGGCTGAATACATATGATTAAAAACCACATCCAAAATCAACCCGATTCCTTTTGAATGCAGGGTCTTGCTCATTTCTTGAAATTCTTTTATTCTGCTTTCGGGATTTTCCGGGTTTACCGCATATCGCCCCTCTAATGTAAAGAAATTTAACGGGTCATACCCCCAATTGTAATTTTTAATTCCGTTTTCATAATCGGAATAGCGCCTGTCCATATCGGTTTGGGTTTGGCTTTTGTGCACAGGCATCAATTGCAGATGAGTAATTCCCAAGTCGGCAAAATAATCGGACGCCTGCCCCAATGCAGAGAATGTCCCGGAGATATCCTTATCGGTAAATCCGAGTTCGGAAGAGAAATCACGAACATGCATTTCATAAGCCACCACATCCGAAGGGTCTTGCATAATGTCAGAATTTTTGAAGGGCGTGGCCTCGTTCATTTCAGGCAACTTAATCAAAGCACTTTTGCCCACAGCATCTTCCGAAACATTGTAGGGAGCCATGGATTTAGAATAGGGGTCTATGGCTCGGGTAATTCGTCCGTAAGCATACACTTCATACTGATAAAAGCAGCCGTCCAAATTATAATGCCCCAAATCTTCGGTATCGATAAGAATCGTATGCAAGCCGTTCTTTTTCTTTTTCAGCCGATATTTTTCCGACAGGACAGTTTCAGCATCCGATTCATAAAGAATTAACTTAATTTTTACTGCCGGCGGCGACCAAACATTGAACTCCACTTGCCCGTCAGATAGTTGAGCACCTAAAACGGTATCTTCCGGGATATTAAAAACTGTATCCAAAATACCTCCGGGTTTGGGATCAAGGATTACCGGCAATTCATCACCGTTTATTTCTACGGCATAATTATGCAATAAATTAAATTCTCCGATAAGCTCAATTTTATTTCCTTTTTGCTCAACGGCAAATCCCGACAGTTTTTCTTTTAGAAAAGGGGAACTCGGACTGTGATTGTAGGTAATCTTAAATAGGTTTATTGTATCCGGCGAACAGTCCTCATTAATTAAAATGGTGATTTTGTTTTCGGCGGTTTGTACGGCTCGCTCAACACCTTTAATGTCGGCTGTTCCGAAAAAATCGTAAGCGCTTATATTTTGGGCTGAATAAATTGTTTTCATGTAAAGACTCTATTATAATTGAGTCCGGTCTAAAAAGTATGTTTTATTTCAGTAAAACAAGTTATGTGCTTAATTATTAGGGCTTTATAAATTATTCTGCAATTAACTTAAAACTCTTATTTTTAACACTTTAACTTTATATAATAAACGCCATAAGTTTTTGCTGTTTATACCCGCCTGACCGCTTTGAGCGGTCTGACGGATTTAAGATTACAGCATTTAGATAAGACGTTTATTATAAACTTTCAACTTTATAACTTTTTAAACTGAACTCATAACTTGTTCAGCCACAAAATTACAACAAATCTTCATCAAACTTCAAGGTTTTCATTACCTCATTTTTGTAGGTTCTGCCGATGGGCAACTCTTGGTCGGCAATAAATATCGTGCGTGCATTGAATGCATTCACTTTAGAAACCGATGCAACGAAGGATTTATGTATGCGAATAAAATCATATTCACGCAATTGTTCCTCAATTTTTGAGATAGACATTTTGGTAAGGACTGATTTCTCCTCGGTATGCACTTTGATGTATTCTCGATAACTTTCGATATACAGAATATCTTTTAAAAATAATTTATAAATCGTCTTGTCTTCATTCAAGTATATAAATGTATTGGAGTCTGAAGATTTTTCTTCGGTCATGACCTCAAGCCCGGTTTGCTCCGATTGTTTAAAATACTTGTTTACAGCCTTATAAAAGCGTTCGAAAGAAACCGGTTTCAATAAATAATCCACCACATCATATTCATAACTTTTTA
The DNA here is from genome assembly GCA_034659855.1 of Bacteroidota bacterium. GTDB lineage: Bacteria > Bacteroidota > Bacteroidia > Bacteroidales > JAADGE01 > JAYEIA01. Next base: position 24,373 of record JAYEIA010000213.1, on the reverse strand, counting down.
AAGCATAATTTCGATAGGCTGTAACCACAATAATTTTGGGTGGGTTTTTAACGGACTTCAAAAAATCGAAGCCTGTAATTTTGGGCATTTCAATATCCAAAAATATTAAATCAATAGTTTCCTTTCGCAAAAGTTCAGTGGCCTGTAATGCATTTTCGCATTCTCCGACTATTTCTATTTCCGAGAAATCTTTTAAATGTGATTTTATCACTTTTCGTGCCAAGGGCTCATCGTCTACAATTAAACATCTTGTATTCATAATGTATCAGCTTTTATTTTTCTGCTTATTCGTTTATTTCCCCAAACTCTTCCTATCCATCGGAAAATCAATCATTTCACCCATACATAGAGAGTGCAATTGAAAGGTCCGGGGAGCTAAACAGATAAACATATTTACTTTTCTGTCTTAAACAACACTAATTAGTGTCTGAACGGAAATAGACGAATTTTACGAAATGAGTTTTTTTTGATGAGATTTTTATTTTTTTAAATTTGGTGATGCCACTGTATCAGCGAATTAAAAAAAATAAAAATATCGCAAAAAAAAACATTTCTAATTTTGGGTATTTCCGTTCAGACACTAATTACCCCAAATCTATAGAAAGCTCAACAATAAACCGTTCATCAGCCTCGGTAATATTCAAATTATAATTGTTGGCATATTGAAGCTCCAAACGCTTCTTAACATTCTCAAGACCAATTCCGGAGCTGGTTGTTTCCGGCAAATTCACTTTGGAATTCTCCGTTTTAAAAACCAAGTGCTGCCCGTTCAGTTCCATATTAACTTTTATAAAACCGGTTCCTACATTCTTGTCTAATCCATGCTTGAACGCATTTTCGACAAAGGGCAACAACAATAACGGGGCAATTTTATCTTCGTCAGTAATCTCTCCGATATTCAATTCTATATTAATATTTTCGCCGTAACGAATTTTTTGTAACTCAACATAATTTCTAAGATTTTCTGTTTCTTTTTCTAAATCTATAAACTGCTCATTACATTCATAAAGCATATAATCCAGCAAACCTGATATTTTAAGTACCACTTTAGGGGCCAAATCCGACTTCTCCAAAGTCAAGCTATACAAGTTGTTTAACGAGTTGAACAAAAAATGCGGATTAATTTGTGATTTCAAATAATTCAATTCCGCTTCTTTTAACTTAATTTCTGTTACCAATTTCTCCTCCAATAAATGCTGCTCCCTACGCTGGGTTTTTGTCCAGTATTTCAAAAACTTTATGGAAGAGGCCAATCCGATAATCATCAATTTCGAAGTAATAGCCCAAAGAACGTATTTGCTCACAAAATTACCGTAATTATAACAACTTTCCCCTTTGCCGGAATAATAATATTTCAGCCCAATATATTCCAAAGGTAAGCTCAAAATAAAAATAAGTATCGAAAAAAACAGCAGAAACGAAAGTATAAACTGCCAATATTTTCGCTTGTGTATAAATACCGGCATCAGAAAATAGATGGTAAAATATACCCCCAACAAATCTGTCGGTGTGTAAAACAACAAATCCAGGATGAGCGTAGTACCAACCGGTCTGTCATAAATATATGAACTGGCCAAGTCGTAAAATAAAGTTATTGTTATCCAAAACAATACGTGATACCCTACCCTGGTATAATTTATATTGTTAAATAGTTCGACTAACTTTTTCATACCACAAAAATACAGAAATAATATCTTTCCGGGCATTGCATTAAACCAACGTAGCCTTTTCACACATAAAAATAAAGTATCCGACAACAAACGACAATCAACCACAGGTAATTGCTGTTTGGTAAATCATAAAAAATGTTCCTTATATTATTGCTCGTATTCCGATAATTTAGATGAATTTTGTATAAAATAATAATGAGTCCGGTCTAAAAAGTATGTTTTATTTTAGCAAAACAAGTTATGTGTTTGATTATCGGAGTTTTATAAATAATCTTACAATCAACTTAAAACTCTTATTTTTAGCATTCCAACTTTATAACTTTTAAAACTAAACTCAATAATCCTATTCAAATGAAGCGACGTATTTTACCAACAAATAAAACTCTCGCCAACTTACTTTCTGCGATATTTTTACTTTTTGTATTTTCTGCAACAGCACAAAACAAAATTGAAATTAAACAATATACAACCCTAAAAACAGAAGAAAACACACTTCAGATTGACGGTGTTCCCGATGAAGAAGCATGGAATAAGGCCGGATGGAGCGGAGACTTTATTCAGTGGATGCCCGACGAAGGAGAGGCCTCGGCTCAAAAAACAGAGTTCAGCATTTTATATGACGAAGAGTATATTTACTGTGCCATAAAACTATATGAAGACAATCCCGAAAAAATTGAAAACCGAATTGCTCGCCGAGATCAATGGGCCGGCGACAGCTTTGCCTTTCAATTTGACAGCTACGATGACAAACAAACCGCCTTTATTTTTTCCGGTACGGCTGCCGGAGTCAAAGTTGACGGTATTTCTACCAATAACTCAGACCATGCCGACATGAGCTGGGATCCGGTTTGGACTCTTAAAACCTCAATGACCGACTATGGTTGGGCCGGAGAAGTTCGCATTCCCTTGAGTGAACTGCGTTTTTCTGATAAAGAATCGCAATCGTGGGGATTAGAAATTGTACGCTATATTTTCAGAGATGATGAACTCAGCGTATGGCAGAGAGTACCACACGACAAAGCCGGATGGGCATCCAACTTCGGCAGGCTCAACGGCCTCAAAGGACTTCGTCCAAAACGACAAATTGACATTTCGCCCTATGTATCTGCAAAATTCGAAACCTATGAAGCTGAAGCCGGAAATCCATTTGCCAACGGGCAAGATTGGAGTGCAAACGGAGGACTAAACGGAAAAATAGGTATTACCAATGATTTAATTCTGGATTTTGCCGTAAATCCCGATTTCGGACAAGTGGAAGCCGACCCCTCTGAGGTTAACCTCTCCGCTTTTGAAACTTTTTTCTCGGAGAAAAGACCATTTTTTATCGAAGGTAAAAATATAACCGATTACGATATTACCCCGGGGGGCTCTCCTTGGTCACACGACAACCTCCTGTACTCGAGACGAATAGGGAGACAACCACGCGTAGAACCCGAACTCGAAGACGGAGAATATTCAAAATCTGCAAATTATATAAAAATTCCTTTAGCGATAAAACTAACCGGAAAAACGCGCAAGGGGTGGTCTATTGGAATCATTGATGCGATGACTTCCGAAACTTTTGCCACAATTGATAAGAGCGGAGATACTCGCAAGGAAAGTATTGAACCGTTTACAAATTACTTCGTCGGACGATTAAAAAAAGACTTCAATAAAGGGAACACCCAAATTGGTGCAATGCTCACTTCCGTTAACAGAAATATTAAAACAGATGCCTTATACCTATTGCCCGACAATGCTTATACCGGCGGATTGGACTTTAAACAATTCTATAACAACCGGAAATATTATATTTCAGGAAAACTCATCGGCAGCAAAGTAGTAGGTTCAGAAAAAGCGATATCGGAGATGCAGCTCGCTTCTCAGCGTTATTTTCAACGCCCCGATGCCGATTACGTAACGTTTGACTCTACTCGCACAGAACTCAACGGATATGGCGGTAATTTTCTGATAGGAAAAGATGCCTCAAACGGATTTCGTTTTATGTTTAATGTAACCGGCCGTTCTCCGGGAATCGATTTAAACGATGTGGGATATATGAGACGAGGCGATGCCATTATGCAGTTTGCATGGGTAAGCTATAAAATTACCAAACCATTTTCAATTTTCAAAGTTTTGGATTATGACTTAAGCGAATGGGCCGGATGGGATTTCGGCGGAACCAATCTGTTTAAAGGAATAAGCACAGCAATATCTGCACAGTTCAAAAATAATTGGAGCATTTCATTAAATTATAGTTATGACACCAAAGGATTATCTAATGATTTTTTACGCGGCGGACCGGCAATGAAATATCCCGCAGGAAATAATTTTTTCTTTTATATACATTCCAATCAGACAAAAAAGGTTTTTGTTTCTGCGCATAGTTCCTACAATAATTCTCAATTTAACAATGCTGAGCGATACAGTTTTGGAGGGGAACTGACTATTCATCCGACCCACAATTTGGAAGTATCTTTGAGCCCGTCTTATTCAGACAGCTACAATGCACTTCAATACGTTGAGACATACAGCACAGCATCAGATTCTATGTTTTTATACAGCGCTATCAACCAAAAAACATTTTCTTTCAATCTGAAAATTAATTTAAGTCTGTCGCCCGAGTTAACCGTACAATATTACGGAGCACCGTTTGTTAGCAGCGGGCTGTATTCTAACTACAAAGAAATTACTGATTCAAAAGCAGAGGATTACTATGACAGATACAATCAATTTGCTCAGGAACAAATTTTATATAATAATTCTACCGGCATTTACAGTTTGCAAAGGCCTTTGGGAGGAGAACCGGAAATTAATTTCGAAAATCCTGACTTCAGTTTTAAACAATTCCGTTCCAATTTAGTCATAAGATGGGAATACCTGCCGGGCTCCCTGTTGTATTTGGTTTGGTCGCAAGACAGAACCAGCTCATTATCAGACGGTAACATCAGCTTGAGTGAAAACATGAGCGAAATGTTTAAGGTAAATTCCAACGATGTGTTTTTATTAAAACTGTCGTATTTAATTAGAATTTAGAATAATTTTATTTCAAACAAATCAAGCAAACATGAAAATTGCAGCACGAATAAATTTAATACTGCTTACAACTTTAAGTTTTTTATTGATTACTCTCAGCACTATTCAAGCACAACATCAAGGAATGAAAAACTCTGACCGAACCCTAACGGTTACCGGAATAGTAAAAGACGGCAATGCCGATAAATTTATAGAGTATGCCCGGATTGCACTATTTGCCCTGCCGGACTCAAATTTGGTTACCGGCACAATAACAAATGCCGAAGGGAAATTTATTATTAATAAGCTGAAACGGGGAAGGTATTATATTGAAGTTGATTTTATCGGATACAGAAAACAAAGATTACCCCTGCCGCGCCCCCAAAGAGGCCGACCCATTATCAATATCGGAGAAATTACCTTGCGGCAGGCAATCGAAGAAATTGACGAAGTAGTGGTTTCCGGAGAGCGAAACTATATAGATTATAAAATTGACAAGAAAGTAATCAATGTCAGTCAAAACACAAATGCTGCGGGCGGCTCTGCGGTTGATGCTCTGGAAAATGCACCCTCAATACAGGTAAATATTGACGGCGATGTAAGCTTACGAGGAAGCAGCAGTTTTACGGTACTCATTGACGGCAAACCTACAATTCTGGATGCCAATGATGTCCTCAAACAAACACCTGCTGATATGATTAAGACTATTGAAATTATTACCAACCCCTCGGTAAAGTACGACCCGGAAGGTACCTCGGGAATCATCAATATTATTATGAAAAATAACCAAAAAAGCGGACTGAACGGTATCATAAACCTCAATGCGGCAACATGGGACAAATACGGCGGAGACTTTACGTTGAATTATCGCAAAAATAAATTTAACTATTTCGTATCCGGCAGCTACAGAGAATACCCCATGACCGGGGAATCCGAGAGTTACCGAGAAACATTTCTTGAAGATACCATCATTTATTTAACCGAAGTTTCGGACAGAGCCCGAACCATGTCCCCCTACCGATTTAAGGCCGGTTTTGACTACAACATTAATGACAACACCACCTTTTCATTTTCGGGAACTTACGGCTCTTGGAATATGCTGCGTCAACTCGAAACCCAATACCATCAATATTATTCGGCCGATTTAGCCCCGGAGTCTTTCACTTATGCCGAAAACGGATTTGATATCGGCGGAACATACTACAGTGCCAATGCTTTTTGGCAATCTAAATTCAACGCCGAAGGACACCAATTGGACATCAACCTGAAAGCATGGAAATGGAACGGAGGAAGAAACGAATATTCTAACGAAATTGTAAGTGAAGTTGAATACAGTCCGGAGGAAACCATTCCGTGGGAAATTCAATCCCGTTCATCTCAAGACGAGCCCAAAAACAATGCCGCTTTAAAAATTGACTACAGCCTGCCTTTGAGTTTTGGAAAACTGGAAACCGGCGTGGATATTAAAACCAGCAATCAAGAATCGGGCTACACCTATGAAGATTACAACCAAGACACCAAAGAATGGATAGTTTCTAATACCTATTCCAACAAATATGAGTTTTACAGAAATCTTTATGCAGGCTATGCCCAATTTTCGGGTGAAATTATCGGGCTGGGGTACAAGGCCGGTATGCGCTTGGAATATTCCGACAGAAACACAAAAGAATTAACAAACAACGAGAGCTTTCCCTTAGAACTGTTCAACTATTACCCGTCTATTCATTTATCCAAAAAATTGGGAAAATCTCAAGAATTTCAACTCAGCTATTCAAAACGTATCAAACGCCCTCGTTCGTGGCAACTCAACCCATTCCCGGGCATCTCAGATTCTTATTCTATATTTAAGGGAAACCCCTTACTCGAGCCTGAAGATATTGATGCGATGGAATTTAATTACTTAAATCGCTTGGGCAGTCAACTCATGTTCTCAGCCGGACTCTTCTACCGCCGAGTAACCAACAAGCAAACTCGAGTTCTTTCTGTTGACCCCGACAATCCGCAGGTAAATATCATGACCTTTGACAATATTGACAACAGCTACAGCTACGGAGCGGAATACATGTTTAATTATCGGCCAATAAAAATACTGAATTTCAATATTTCCGGAAATATTTACAACTACGAAATAGAAACTGATAACTTCGGCGAGGCCTATTCTGCCGAAACAGTTACCTGGGATTTCCGTGCGAATACTTCCGTTAATATCACAGAATCCACTCGGGTACAAATAAACGGAATGTATCGTAGTCCGTCGGTTACAGGACAAGGTACAATAGACGAAATGTTCTATGTGGGCGCTGCAATAAAGCAAAGTTTCCTGAAGAAAAAAATCAATCTGAGCCTAAGTGTGAGAGATTTATTCGATTCCGGAGCCCATAATTATGAGATCACCAATTCTGATTTTCATATCACCTCTATGCGAAAACGCCACGGACAGATATTCCGATTAAGCTTTTCGTATAAAATTAACAATTACAAAAAAGAAAGAAGAGACGATGTACAACCGGATGTCGGAGGATAGCCTCTTAGACAATCTTTATGCGGATTGGCGGTTTAAATTCCATATTGTAAGACCTGTCCGCATCAAGATTAAAACCATTATATTTCAAAAATCGAATATATTTGAAATAAATATTAATATTGCAATGAAATAAATATCGAGTACAGAATAAAGATCTTTACAAAATGACATCAAAAAAAATAATATATGCCGGCATAATTCAATTGATATTGGGTATTCTTCTGAAAAATCTGACCGATATTCCGATTTTGCCTATGGCTTTAATTATATCAGGCGTGCTGTTTAAAAGTTTCTACATTACACAGAAAATTATCCGAAAGGAATACAAGCCCGGCGCAGAGTTTATACTTCTCGCCATAGGACTCGGTCTCTTTTTTACGGGAATCTATGCCAAAACGCACCCGGAAATCGGCTACAGTTTATGGCTGATAATATCCGGGGGATCTCTGAAAGCGTTGTTTGTGATCATATTTATTTTAAAAGCAAGAAAGCAATCTCGAGTCGAGACTCGCCAATAATAAACACCATATTTACCGGATGACAGCCCTACCAATTTGGAATTATTTAAAAAAATGATCGAGGGTTACAATTATAAGCTACGGCTTATTCAAGACAGCACAAAAGCCATTTCTCTCGTAACAAAGCATTTACTAATTGAACTTAAGGGTTGTCAATCCCGGTAACTTCCGAAAAAACCACTCTTAACAATTTGAGTATCGAAATCTCCTAACGACCCGATATAAAGCATAATACTAATTCTGCATTACAGGCAAAATTATACGAGAAGATTTTTCTCCTCCCGTGTGTATCTTCAATTCTGTATCCTTTAGCGGATTACCGGCAGAATCTAACCAAGCCGGATTAACTTCAAAGTTTCCTCGATCAACTCCCGCTGCCGATAGTCTTATTTTATGGCCTTTTTTAAATACCCAAGACACCGGAAACAAATCAAAAACCAATTTTACTACAGCAGAATCCTTTGTAGGATTTTTTGCCAACATTCCTTCTTCGAATCCGTGCCACGGAAGTTGCGGTTTTACTTCGTACCGGTTACCAACCTGTCGGTTTGGGTTGTGCAAGCCTTTCCAAGAGGCTCGCAACTGCCCCTCTGAAACATAAATCGCTTTTCCGTCTTTATCCACATCCGATAAATATATAAAAATATCGGCATCGGCTTTGTTGCACGCCAAAAAGATTTCGGCCAAAGGATGCCCGGTTATTTGGGTATCATTTTTTAAGATCTCCGTTTCAAAAATGACTGCCATAGAATCCAGAAAAGTCCTCTCCATAAGCTCCCGCGAGGGTTTCACCATAACCCACCGGTTCAATGTTTCTTCGCCGTAGTCGGAGGCATGAGAAAAATTAACCGGATAATTGACAACGCCCGATTTTACTGTTTTTTGACTCAATTGCCGGTTGTCGGCAAGAAAAAAATCGGTGTGTTTTACGGACTTTGGCGGCCATTGTTCAAAATATTCCCAACCGTCATGTATGGTATAAACATAAACCGGTTTTTGTTTGTCCCGGCCGTTATCTTTTTCTTTTAAATAATAATCAAAAAATCTTAATGTATAAACAAACTGCTGTTGGTTTATATCTCCCTTATAGTTCAAGTAATCTATATAAGGTTCCGGAATTTCCTTTGTCGGCTGGTGAAACCGAGGCATAATAAACAAATTGGAAATACCGCCTTGTGCCTCAAGGGAAGCGTGTAATTGAACAGTGCCTTTTGCAAAACCGTCAAACCAACCTCCGATATTGAGTACAGCTATATCGGCTTTTACCACTTCCGGAATCATATACCCCGGACTGGTTTGAAACCAAGATGCAGAATCTGAATAGGCCGGCAACATATTATCAAAATACAAATACGGAGCAACCGTAAAATCATCGGGTCTTCTGCTTTTCAAATGTTCTTTGGTATATTTAAAATACAAATTTTTCGTCCGCTTCTCTCCGTCAGCATATATCGGATGCTCCATATTAACAAATTGCTTAATCTTATCTCCTTGCATCTCAGGAATTTCATCGTACAATTTCCCGTCCCCATCCTCATCAACAACCGGGCCGGTGGGAAAAACAGGGGCTTTAAAATTCACCGTATCATAATAATTTAATGTCCGATACTGCAAAAAATCACTGTATTGACTTACCCAACTTTCGGCTAAAATTCCCCCGGGACGATTGGCTTCAGAATAAGTTTCAAACATAATGAGTGCCGGAGCAATACACTTTAAACCTTTCGGATTATTGCTTGCCGTTACCCACTGCGACCAGCCGTGATACGACTGCCCTATCATTCCTAATTTTCCGTTGCTCCAGCTTTGCGTATTTATCCAATCAATAATTTCTTTTCCGTCTCTTCCTATTTGCGGATCCAAAGGAATATGCACACCCGAAGAAGCACCGGTACCGCGAATATCCGCAATAACGTATGCATAGCCCCGAGCAATTAAATTACGCTGTACAAAATATGCCGAATAATCAAAGATAGGTCCCCATTGACCTGTTTTCCATTGAGCAACTAAGCGTTTATACCATGCAAAATCCGGAACAAACACGCTGCGGTTGTATGGCGTATATTCAAATATTACAGGAAACTCACGGTCTTCACCTCCTCGGGGGACAAATATATCCGCAGCTATGCGGGTGCTGTCGCTTAAAATAATGTATATACTTTCCTTGGTGTAGTCGGAATAGCTTGGCTCTGAAATATGTTCGGAACTAAAATCGCCCAAATTGTTCAATTCCGGAACAGGCGGTTTTCTTAGCCAAACGGCCACAACCACAATAATTATCAATACAATCAGAGCAAATATACTGTAGAGTATTTTTTTCATAACTTAATATTATTTTTCAACTTTTTATAAGGCCGATATTTGCCAAAAAGAGCTTATTTTTTACAGCTACTAATTTATAAAAATTTTACATTATAAGAACTATTTCAAAAAAAGACAATAGTTCATTATATTTATTAATGAAAACTTTACATTCCGATATTTTTGTTGTATCTTGCAATTACCCCTTTAATTACCGTATTGTTCACTAATGCAACATAATATGGCACGAAAGAATACAGTTTTAGTTGTAGATGATAATGAAACAAATCTTGAGTTGATCAAAGCAACCCTCCTCCCGAAAAAACTAAATGTAGATTTGATTATTGACAGCTCCAATGTCGAAAAATATATGGAAGCCAATTTTCCCGATTTAATTTTGCTTGATATTATGATGCCGAAACTCTCCGGCTTTGATGTGTGTAAAAACCTCAAACAAAATGAAAAAACGAAAAATATTCCGGTAATATTCCTCACAGCCCTCAGTGCAGCAGAAGATATAGCCAAAGCTTTTGAATGTGGTGCCGTAGATTATATTAAAAAACCATTCAGAAAATTTGAACTGATAGCTCGTGTACAAACCCATTTAAAAATTGTAAATACTGAATTTTCTCTAAAAAAAGAATTGGAGCTCAGACGGATTACCGAAAGAAACCTTCAAAAAAGCAAGAGCTTTAACCAATTAACTCAAAAAGCAAAACACATGGGGCATTGGGAATGGAACTTAAAAACCGATCGTTTTGATTTTTCTGAACAAACCGGTAAAATATTCGGAATAAACCGGCAAGACCCCATTTCATTCCGAACCCTATTAAAACAAGTCCACCCTAAAGACAGAAAACGCCTGACTTTTGAAACTGTCGGCGCTATTCAAAACAAAATGAAACTGAGCAGTTCTGAATTCAGAATTACAAAGTATAATCAAATACATACCATTTTACAAATCTCCGAAATCATTACAGATGAAGCACAAGGCTGTGTTAAAATAATCGGTATTTGCGAAGATATTACGAAGAATAAACAAAGAAAAACTGAAATACAAAGAGAAAAAGAAAAAACTCAAAACATTATTCAAAACATTTCCGATGTGTATTTAAGAGTTAACGGCTCCGGGAAAATTGAATCGGCCGGTTCGTCGGCACTTGAATTTCTGGGTTACAAAAGTATCGGTGAAATTACCGGACAATCCCTAAATAAACTCTACAAAACAGATAACGGCGGTTACAGATTCATCCGATTTATGAAGAAAAAACAACGAATACGCAATCACCTCTCTACCCTTTGCAAACCGGATGGCACTGAAGTTTCGGTGAGTCTTTCGGCAAAAATACTTCTTGACGATAACGGAAAATATAACGGATTAGATATTATTGTAAAAAAAGTACCTCAAACAGACAAACGTAACTTTTGGAATTTAAAAGCCCTCAGTATCACATGAGGCAGAACCTCGATCTTGCAAATAAGCTTTCTCCGATAATTGCTTGGGAATAGAGGGTAAAAGAACAAGCGTTGTGCTGAGCGATAGTCGAAGTGCATAACTGTTATAAGTTATCACCCGCCGGTGCGAGCTTGCAGCTCGTACCTCATTATTCTTGTCGATATCTGTACGAGCTGCATGCTCGCACCGGCGGAGGAAAATGACAGAAAGGTGATAAAAGTACAGACCTTATAACTAATTGATAATCAAAAACTAAATTTACATTAGTTAGAATTTTGTTTCCGTTCCTTAAATGCATGCTTCAATCGAACCATGGCTTCCTCTACTATAACACGAGGACAAGCAATATTCATACGTGCAAATCCTTCGCCCCCGGGACCAAAACTTTCTCCGGCATTTAATCCCAAGCGAGCTTTCTTTACCAAAAACTGTTTTAATTCGGAGTCATTCATTCCTATGTCTCTAAAATCAAGCCAAATGAGATAAGTCGCTTCAGGGCGCATCATTTTTACGGGTAATTTCTCTTCCGCTATAAAATCTGCGACATAATCGATATTGGCTTTTAAATATAACTTTAACTCCCGCAGCCACTCTTCTCCTTGCGTATATACAGCTTCGGATGCCACCGCCCCAAATAAATTACCCCCGGAGAGGTGAGTCGTTTCCATAAAGGCATTAAACTGCTGCCTCAATTCATTGTCCTCAATAATTACCGATGAGCTTGACAAGCCGGCTAAATTAAAAGTTTTGCTCGGTGCGATCATACTCACATAGCGCAACCCGCTTTTTTCAGCAATGTTTGAAACAGGAGTATATTGGTGGGGTTCGAATGCCAAATCGTTATGAATTTCATCGGAAACTACAATAATATTATGCTTTGCACAAATCTCGGCCAGTTCTTCCAATTCACCTTTAGTCCATACCGTACCGCCCGGGTTATGCGGGTTTGACAAGATTAATAGCTTAGTTCGCTTGTCTATTTGTTTTTTCAAATCCTCAAAATCAAAGGTATAACGTCCGTTTTCAATAAGGAGTTTATTCTCAATTAATTGTCTGCCGTTTTGCAAAACTGCCGATTTAAAAGGAAAATATACCGGAGACTGTATAACTATTTTGTCGCCGGGTTTAGTTAATGTGTTTACGGCAATAGATAATGCCGGTACAATACCCGGAGAAAATATTATATGCGATTTTTTAATTTTCCAGTTATACCTGCGCTCGTTCCAATCTATAATCGAAGAATAATACTCATTTCCTCTGATACTGTAACCATAAATCGGATGTTTAACCCTTTCCGTTATGGCTTCTCGCACAAAATCGGGCGTTTCAAAATCCATATCCGCCACCCACATCGGCAGCACATCTTCCGTTCTGAATTTGAAGCGTAAAATATCCCATTTCACGGAATTCGTTTCTTTGCGGTTAATTATTTTATCAAAATTATAAGACTTCATATTTATATTTTTTATGAAAATAAATACTTTCGTGCAGTTTAAAAAAATAAACGACAAGTTTTTCAACTGATTATTAATTCTTTTTCTAAATTTGTGTTTACCGTATATATTTTCCGAAGTTCGGAGACTTTTTAAAATGAATTACTAAAATTACCCTATATTATGCTTAAGAAAAAAAGAGTTTTAGTGCTGACCGGCGGCGGAGATTGCCCCGGACTTAATGCCGTAATCAGAGCCATTGTAAAGCGTGCCGAACAAGAAGAAGACTGGGAAGTTATCGGAAGTATGCAATCTTTTGACGGAGTACTGAATGAACCCACTGAAATTATGGTATTGGACGATCATAAGGTATCCGGAATACATTTCAGAGGAGGAACCATACTGGGAACCACCACCAAAGGCGGTCCGTTTGCCTGGCCTATCAAAAAAAGCGACGGAACGTGGGGCTCGGCCGATCGATCAGAAGAGCTCCTCAGAAAATTACAGTACTTGGGCGTGGAAGCAGTTATTAACATTGGCGGCGACGGCTCTCAAAAAATCTCTCACGACCTGTTCAAGAAAGGCATGAATATAATTGGTGTGCCGAAAACTATTGATAACGACTTATCCTCAACAGATTACACTTTCGGATTTCAAACGGCAGTTCAAATTGCTACCGAGTCGGTAGATAAGTTAGTAACGACTGCCGCCAGTCACAGCCGCCTCATGATTATGGAAGTTATGGGAAGAGAAGCCGGATGGATTGCTCTGCATGCTGCCATCGCCGGCGGTGCCGATGCCTGTGTTATTCCGGAAGTTCCCTACGCTATTGACAAACTGACCGAAGATCTTAAAGAACGGCTCAGAAACGGCCCCGGGTTTGCTATTGTTGTTGTAGCCGAAGGAGCAAAACCTCTCGGTGGCGAGATGCTCGCAGAAAAATCCGACGAAATAGGCAATGAAAACTTGCGACTGGGCGGAATTGCCTATCAACTGGAAAAAGAATTAAAAGAAAACGGTTTAAATATTGATTCAAGAGTAACAGTCCTCGGACATCTGCAACGCGGCGGAGTACCCATTGCCTATGATCGGGTTTTGGCCTCTAAATTTGGAGTAAAAGCCTTTGAAATGATTCTTAATGAAGAATTTGGTCGTATGGTATCCTACCACCATCCGGAAACTACATCTGTACTGTTGGAAGAAGCCATCGACAGTTATAATTATATCAGTAAAGATTCCAATTTAATCCAAACAGCCCGGGGCCTGAATATTAGTTTGGGAGATTAACCTGAGTGCAGATATTACAAGAGCGAAGGGTTAAAGGTGAAGAGTGAACCGGGAAATTAACCTGAGTGCAGATATTACTTTATGTAATAGTTTACTCTTCGGTTTTATAAAGTCCCGAAGACGGAATTTGCATTACTCCTTTAAAAATAAAAAAGCTGGCCACAGCCATCAGAGTATGACTCATAGCGAGATGATTAAACCACTGATGAATTGAAATTTCATTCATAAAAAACAAGGCGGCAACAGCAGCAAACCCAATGCCGATAAGCATAAGTTTGCTGCTCTTGGCCTTGGTTTTTGCATATATATATATTTCAAGGGAGGAAACAACGAACATCAGCCCGTATGCTGAATGAATTTCCACAAAGAAAAAATTCAGCGTAAGCATAGAAATTGTAATAAATATAGCCAATTCCGCAATATTTACAACTTTCAAGACACTGAAAAATTTCTCCGGCATAACTTTACCGGAATGTTCAATGGTTGCTCGCTCAATCAAGGCAATAGAAATCATGCTCAATATCCAACCCGGCAACTTCCATTCAAAACTCAGTGCATACAAAAATCCATGACCGACAACTCCTCCCAAAGCAGTTGCAACAGCCATAATCAAAAAATACATTTTAAAAAAAACAAACGTTTTCACCCCTCTTTTTCGGTTATGAATAACAAAAAAAGCATACAAACTAATGGCCGTTACAAGCAAATCGGTAATTACGGCCATGGGTTCATCAATTCGGATATTAAAAAGATTCATCGTATTCATTGAATAAAAATTTTCTTGATTTTATAGCTTAAGCAACGGAAACAAAATATACTTTAAACGGTTAATAATTTGACTTTTTCAAAGAGTGTATTTACTAAATAGCAAGGTATTATATTATTAAATAATTAAACCATTTAAAGTATAAATAACACAAACCCAAAACATATATAGATACACAAAAGCCACTAAACATAATGCTTAGCGGCTTATTTGCTGTGTTTTTTATTGTGGAGCTAAGGGGAGTCGAACCCCTGACCTCGTGACTGCCAGTCACGCACTCTAGCCAACTGAGCTATAGCCCCTACTCTATTCGAGTGCAAATATAAATTATATTTTCAATTCAAAAAAAGTTTTCTTGCAATAATACGACTGAAAAATACGTTCTAAAACTGAAAATAAAGTTTATTAACTGTAATAGCAGTTGTATAATTGAAAAATAAGTTATATCTTTGTGAAAAGAAAACAATAAAAACAATTTTTATGGAAACTCTAACGACTCGAGAAGAAGAAATTATGCAAATTTTATGGACTCTGAAAAAAGCGTTTGTAAAAGAAATAATTGCTGAAATTCAGGGGGAAAAACCGCCCTACAATACGGTTTCTTCGGTGGTTCGTATTTTAAAAAAAAAGGGATTTGTGGGTTACAACCAATTTGGAAATACTTACCAATACTATCCGAAAATCAGTAAATCAAAATATAAAAAATTCACTTTCGGGGAAATGATGAAAGACTATTTTGACAATTCCTACAAAAAAGTAGTCTCGTTTATGGTAGAAAATGACGAACTGAATACTGATGAAATATCTGAGCTCGAAAATATTATCAAAGAAGGGAAAAAAAAGTCCGATAAATAAACAGGCATGGGTAACTTTTTAATATACATGATAGAATCTGCGATAAGCATGAGCATCCTGCACTTGTTTTACAGATACTTATATTTTAAGTTTGCTGATTTTGAACGCAGCCGAATTTATTTACTTGCTGCCTTGGCTTTCAGCATAATAGTTCCTGCTTTGGCTGTGCCCGAAGCATTTATTCCCGATACACAAAACCCGAAATTTATTTTAAAGGGAACAGCTATTGTACAATTTGTGGATCAACCCGGTAAATTTCCGAATGCTTTACAGGCATTTCTCCCAAAAATCCTATTGGTAATATGGTTTTCAGGAGCACTCCCCTACTTATTCATATTCTTTAAAGGCTTGTATAAAATTAAATCGCTGTCAAACGAAGTCCAAGCTGAAAAATACGAAAAATACAGCCTTTTTAATACAAAAAAAGACCGGCCTTGTTTTTCATTTTTCAATAAAATATTTACCGGAGAAAGATACAACAGGCTAAGTGATGCTGAGCAAAAACACATCATCCGGCACGAAATACTTCATGCCCGGATGCTGCACTCCATAGACCGAATTCTGTTTGAACTTTACCGAGCAATTTTTTGGTTCAACCCGTTTACAAAATCTATTGTATACAGTATAAAGGAAATACACGAATTTAGTGTGGACAGAAAGTTAACCAACAACCGTTTCAATCAAGATTATTCACATTTGATTTTACAACTCGCATCGGGACATCTGATAATGCCGCAGGAGAGTAATTTCTCAAGAACAAAACAAATAAAGCATCGCATTGAGCTTATTGCCGCTCCGGTTACGGCATCACTAAGAAAAAAGCGATTTTGGATTTCCATCCCGGCACTTCTGATTGCCGTTGTCGGCATTTGGTTCTCATCAAGTATTATAAACGGGGTGGTTAAAGAACAAAAGACAAGAGGAGAATTTATGAGCCCGATAGAAAAAACGGACTATACGGCTAAATTTCCCTTTTTTGAAAACAAAACGGACATACAAGTCTTTGGAGAGCAATCGGGAACAGATAAACGGCAAATTTACAGAAGACTGTCACACAGGCAAATAGACTATAAAACTAAAAGTTATACTACGATACAATCAGCCGGAAAAAGTACAGTTACACAAATCGATACGAAAAACATACAAGGGCTCAGAGAAATTTCAATTTATACTCGTTCCGATAACGGCTATCAACTAATTTACGAAAAACTGGAAAAAGCAAAAGTTAAGCTCAACGAAAAAATTGAAAAAGGACAAATAATAGGAATTACGGGCGATTCAGCCTTATATCCAATATTTACATTCAAAGTTATTCATCATGAAAAGTATATTGA
Organism: Bacteroidota bacterium; assembly: GCA_034659855.1. Lineage (GTDB taxonomy): Bacteria > Bacteroidota > Bacteroidia > Bacteroidales > JAADGE01 > JAYEIA01. Next base: position 7,235 of record JAYEIA010000213.1, on the reverse strand, counting down.
CCCGGATAGTTTAGTATTACACTGACAGAGGATGTATTCGATAACTGAAAAAACGAGTATTTTACAGTGCATGCATAACGGCACGAAATATTGTAACAAACTAAAGCATAAGCAATGAACAAAAAGACGGACAAAGCAAACTTAGAAAAAAAGAAAATCCTGTTTTTTCAGACCGGGTTTATCATTGCTTTGTCTGTGTCCGTATTTGTGCTTGAATACAAACAACCTAAAGCTCCCGAAGAAAAAGTAAAAGTATTTTTCGGTGAACCGGAATTTATCTCAGAAATACTGATTGACTCGTCGGAAATTAAAATCCCAAAACCTAAAGGAGTTGCCGTCGGTCATATTGCTCAGGTAAAAGACAATCAGAATCCTACTCAAGATATAGAAATTTCGACAGAAGTACTGCAAGAGAGCAATAACATAAAGAAAAATAATCCGGAACAAAAACAGAATGAAACATTTATACAAGAAAAGAAGGCAAGTTTTCCCGGCGGGATACAAGCAATGAACGAATTTATTTTAAATCATTTGCAATATCCGCCAAAAGCAAAAGCGAAGAAAATACAGGGCAGAGTATATTTATCATTTACAATAGAAACTGACGGAACGATAAACAAGATCCAAATTATTAACAGCTCACACCAATTACTCAACAAAGAAGCCGTTAGAATTGTTGCCGGCATGCCCCAATGGATTCCCGCAGAATATAATGCAATTGCGGTAAATACACAGCATACGATATCGATTATTTTTAAATTGTAATCAACGGACTATAATATTGCTGCACACAATATTTAACCATCCGATTTTATTCACACATGACTAAATAGCGATTAAGATAATGAATGAAAAACAAAAAAAATTGTTCAATATCCGAAAGGCCGTTTAGTATAAAAAATAATAGCATGAAAACGAAAAAAAAATCAAATATTGACACCGAAAAGCACAGAACAACATTTTTCCTCATCGGCCTTTTGGTCGCCTTAGGAATTGTGGTCACATTTATAAACATGAAATCCCCGATTGATGATCTCAATAGCATGAAATCAGCCATGGTGGACATAGACGAAGAAAATGTCCCCATAACTCGGGTTGACGTGGAACCTCCTCCGGAAAAACCAAAAACGGCAGCTCCGGAAATCATTAAACTGGTTGACAATGATTTTGATCTCGAAGATCCTCCGGATATCCATATGGGGTTTAAAGAAGATGAAAGTATCCAAATTATTGATATTGATGACAATGAAAAACTCGGTAATACAATATTCGTAAATGTTGAGGCAGACCCGGTGTATAACGGAAGCGGAAGCTACGGAGACAGAGGCGATCAGAAGTTAATGCAGGACATATACAGCGAAGTAGACTACCCAACCACAGCACAAGAAAATGATGTAGAAGGAACAGTGTACATCAGATTTGTAGTGGATGCAGACGGCAAAATAAAAGATGCGCACGTTTACCGAGGAACCGATCCGCTGTTGGACGAAGAAGCGCTGAGAGTAATCGGAACCTTATCGGATTTTACACCCGGCATGCAAAACGGAAAAAAGGTGGCTGTATGGTTTAACTTACCCATAAAATTTAAGCTCAACTAATACTCGCCACTGCCCGACAGAAGTCAAGTTATCACAAAGAAAAGAGACAAAATTTATGGAATTATTTTCATTCATCATCAAATACAAAAAGGAGGTGTAACTACCCGTATAAAATATGCTGATCGAATTTATACGTTAAAATTACTTATTATTTCTTAAAGCTGCGGAAAAATAAAATCAGCTGTGTATATTTGCCCAATTGACTTTAAAATGGATAGTAAGAAAAATAAACATGTAAATTTAGAACGTTTCAGGTTGCTCTTTTTTCAAGTGAGTCTCATCATCGTATTAATCAGTCTGGTTATTGTTTTTAATACAAAATGGAGCAAGAAAGAAGACCCGGAAGTTTACGGCCTTTCATTTGCTGAAAACATAATGAGCGACATCAGCTTGGAAAATACTGTCGGCAAAGTAAAAGCCCATACTGAAAGCTCGAACAGAATTAAAATCACAAAGGACGATACACCAATCACCGACTCGGTTTTGGTGGACAATGAAGCAGAGAATACGGGAAACATAAATCAAACCAACGGAAATTCAAACAACACACTCTACAGTGCCGAAGTGATGCCGGAATATCCCGGAGGAATTACAGCACTTAAAAGAGATATTGCGAAGGTAATTCAATTACCCGAGGAAATTAGCACCGGGCAAATATCAGGAACTGTTTATGTACAGTTCACAGTAAATCAAAATGGTCGGCCTGAAGAGTTTGTCATAAAAAAATCACTTCATCAAACACTTGATAAAGAGGTAATACAAGCTCTGAGATTACTCAAAAATTTTAAACCGGCCAGGCAAAACGGGAAACCGGTTGCCGTTTATTTTATTTTGCCCCTAAGTTTTAATATATAATCCTGAATATTTTCGGAATACATCAGGAATAATAAAAAAAAACTCTATCTTTACACACTGACAAAGCCGGAGTTTAAAGTACTCAAAAAATATAATATTTTAAACACAAAAAAATGAAAGTTAAAAAAAGCCCAAAAGTAGATTTAGAAAATTATAAATCGGCATTTATACTCACCGGATTGGCTGTGGTTATCGGCTTAACCCTTGTTGCCTTTAATTGGAAAACAGACACCTCTGAAACAGAGGGCTTTGCAGCCCGAGAAGTGGTTACCGATGACGAAATGACAGAAATTACCAGACAAGACATTGAACCACCGGAGCCGGAACCGGAGCCTGAACAACAAGAAACGCCGGAGGTAATTAACATTGTTGATGACAGTGAAGATTTCGAAAGCGATTTTGATTTTGATGCCTCCATGGATGAAAACGAAGAAATTGAAATTGTTAACATCGAAGAGAACGAAGAAGAAGACACACAAGTTTTTGTTGTTGTAGAAAAAATGCCTGAATTTAAAGGCGGGCAATTAGCTCTGCGTAAATATATTGCAGAAAACATGGAATATCCAGTAGTTGCTCAAGAAAATGATATTCAAGGAACAGTATATATTCGTTTCGTTGTCAAAAAAAATGGCAAAGTCGGCGAAGTTCAACTCCAAAGAGGGGTTGACCCATTATTGGATGATGAAGCCATCAGGGTAATTAAAACCTTACCTGACTTTACACCGGGTCGCCAAGGCGGAAAACCCGTAAACGTATGGTTTTCGGTGCCTGTAAAATTCAAATTACAATAATTTGATTACTGCAAAAAAACAATACCACTAAACAAGTATATGACAGCCCGCTCTGCGGGCTGTTTGCAAATAAAAGAAACTCAAAGTACAAATGGCAAAGAAGAAGCGGAGCGCAGAAAGAGCAATTTTAATTTCTATAATCACTCAACAACAGAGCGAGGAAAAAGTAAATGAATACCTGGATGAATTGGCTTTTTTGGCTAAAACTGCCGGAGCTACGGCTCTCAAAAGATTTACTCAAAAAATAAACAAACCGGATATTCGCAACTATGTCGGCAAAGGAAAATTTGAAGAAATAATAGAATTTGTAAAAAAACACAGCATTGAAACGGCAATTTTTGATGATGACCTCAGCCCTTCTCAAATTAGAAATCTGGAAAAAGGGCTAAAATGCAAGGTGCTGGACAGAACCGATTTAATTCTGGATATTTTTGCTTCCAGAGCTCAAACAGCCCACGCCAAAGCTCAAGTTGAATTGGCTCAAGCCCAGTACATGCTGCCCCGACTCAAAGGCATGTGGACTCACTTGGAACGCCAGCAAGGCGGTATAGGGACACGCGGACCGGGAGAAAAAGAAATTGAAACCGATCGAAGAATTATTAGGAACAATATCACCAAACTCAAGGCTGAACTCAAAAAAATTGAGAAACAAAAACACTCCCAACGCAAAGGAAGAGGCAAAAAAGTAAGAGTAGCCCTTGTAGGATATACCAATGCCGGAAAATCCACATTAACCAATTTGCTCAGCAAATCAGATATTTTTGCCGAAGATAAATTATTTGCCACGCTCGACACCACAGTGAGAAAGGTCGTCATAGGAAACCTCCCGTTTTTAGTTTCCGACACCGTGGGTTTTATTCGCAAACTTCCCCACCACTTGGTTGAGTCGTTTAAATCAACTTTGGATGAGTTGCGAGAAGCCGACCTGTTATTGCATGTCGCCGACATTACCCACCCCAACGTAGAGGAACATATTGATGTTGTGAATGAGACCCTGACAAATCTGGGAGTAACCGATACCAAGCGAATTCTGGTCTTCAATAAAACAGACAACTACAGCTATACCCCTAAAGATGCAGATGATTTATCACCAAAAAGCAGAAAAAACTATTCGCTGGATGATTTAAAAAAATTACATTTTGCACAAGAAAAAGACACCGTATTTATTTCGGCACTTAAAGACCTTAATATTGATATGCTCAAAGAATTACTTTACCGGGAAGTGAAAGAAATTCATACATCAAGATACCCCTATGATGACTTTTTGTATTAATCTTTGAGTGTAGTTTAAAAAGGTTAAAAGTTGAAAGTCTGCAAAGTTAATTAATTGATATTCAGCAAGTTGCATAAAATTGGTATATTTTAATACCTGTTTGAGTACTAAACAAATAACACTTTTAACTTTAAAACTTTATACTTTTTATACTGAACTCATCTATAGTTGTACAACCTCAAAATCCATCCAAAATTATGGCATTCAAATCACTCAATGAATTTTGTTCCGAAATAGAAAAAAGCGGAGAACTAATAACCCTATCCGAAAAGGCAAACACTGATTTAGAAATTTCTGAAATTGCAGACCGAATGTCAAAATCTCCGGGAGGAGGAAAAGCGCTCTTATTCAAAAACAACGGCACTCAATTTCCTGTTCTGATGAACATGCTGGGCTCAGACAAAAGAATGAAAGCCGCCCTGAGAGTCAATGAATATGATGATGTAGGAAAAGAAATACATGCCCTGTTCAAAACGCTGAGTTCTCCTAAAAACGGAATAAAAGAAAAACTCTCTGTTTTGCCCCAATTGGCGAAGGTATCGGCTTATATGCCTTCCCAAAAAAAAGGCAAAGCCAAATGTCAAGAGGTAAAACACAGCAACCCAAGTCTAAGCATACTACCGGTGTTAAAAACCTGGCCAAGTGATGCGGCACCCTTCATTACATTTCCGCAAGTTATTACAAAAGACCCGCACACCGGCATTCGAAATGTAGGAATGTATCGCATGCAAATAATTGATGAACAAACAACCGGTATGCATTGGCATAAACACAAAGTGGGTGCACGCCATTACAACGAATACAAGCAACTCAATAAAAAAATGCCGGTTGCCGTGGCTCTCGGTGGAGATCCCGTACTAAGCTATTCGGCATCGGCCCCACTACCCGACAATATTGATGAATACATGCTTGCCGGATTCTTAAGAAAAAAGAAAGTCCGAATGACCAAAGCGCTTACCCAAGATATTGAAGTTCCGGCTGATGCGGATATCATTATCGAAGGATATATAGACCCCCGGGAAGAACTCTTTTGGGAAGGCCCGTTCGGTGATCATACCGGATTTTACTCCTTGCCCGATTGGTACCCCAAATTTCATGTTACCGCCATAACTCATCGCAAAGATGCCGTATATCCGGCGACTGTGGTTGGCATTCCTCCTATGGAAGATGCCTTTATTGCCAAAGCGACCGAACGTATTTTTCTGGCTCCCATTCAGCTCACCATGTTGCCCGAATTGGCCGATATGAATATACCCGAAGCCGGTGTAGCTCATAACTTAACCATTGCAGCCATTGACAAAAGCTTTGCCGGGCATGCCCACAAAGTTAGTGATGCCCTTCGAGGAGCCGGTCAAATGATGTTTAATAAAATGCTCATTATCACCGACAAAGCAGCTCCAATTCACTCCTATGAAGCATTGGCTCAGACGCTTTCACAAAAAATTGACCCGGCCAATGACATAACATTCAGCAAAGGTCCCTTGGATGTGCTTGATCATTCTTCATCGGCCTTTGCTTTCGGAAGCAAAATGACCATTGATGCTACCACAAAACTTGAAGAAGAAAAACTTAATTCTCCCGAATTTGAAAATCTAAAACCAAACATCGATAAAATTGAAGAGACCTTAAGTAAATACAATCAAATAACTGCAGCAGACACCGGACTCATTCTAAGGGAAATTTCAGTCCTGTTTCTTTCCGTAAAAAAAGACAAATCACAGGATATAAAATCATTACTCACTAATTTGTCCGAAGAATTGAGCTTTAAACCCGTAAAATTCCTGATTGCCGTTGACCAAGCAATAAATCCGGCAGAGACTGACACCGCCTGTTGGGTATTTGCCAATAATATTGAACCGCTTAGAGACTGCAAAATAATAGAAAGCAAAAACCACAGCTCTCATTTGATAATTGACGGAACCACAAAAACCAAAGCGGCAGACAACTTCAAACGCCGGTGGCCCAATGTAGTAACCATGGACAATAAAACCATAGATAATATTGACAAAAAATGGGAAAAATTTGGTTTAGGGCGTTTTATAAAATCTCCCTCTCTGAAGTACTTAGCACTTAAAGTTAATGATTCAGCAGAAGCGAACTTGAATAAGTAATAAAAGAAAGACAAAAAAAGGCCTGTTTCATAAGTGTAAAGTTTAAGGCATTTTGAAATTTTAAAACCGGAGTTTACCTATTGTAAATGAGGATTTTAAAACTTTTAAAATAACGCAGAAATTTACATTTATAAAACATGCCAAAAAAACTTTCAAAAACTACAACTCCATCCCAAGCAGAGTCATATCATCTCGCTGAGTGGTCTCAGCCATATGTTCCTCAAGTTTATCAGTTACGAAATCTTTTTGTAAGGCTATATCCAATTGTAACGCTTCACTCAGAATATTCTTAAGGCCCGGCGTACCAATTTTTTTTCTGTTCACATCATTTTGATCAATTATACCATCCGAAAACATATAAATTATACTTCCGGACTTTAACTCAAGCGTTTGCTGCGAAAACTCAATCATATCATAGTGCGGACTTCCTATTTCTTTAACATCTCCTCTGTATTTAACAAGTTTCTCAGCATCTGAGTCCATAATAAATATCGACTGCTTTGCCCCCGAAAACACAACATCAAAAGTATCATCACTGTGCTGCTCCAATCTAAGTAATGACAGCACCATGCCATCCTTGTTTTTAGTGTCCCTATCCGAAAAAAGG
>JAYEIA010000212.1:0-1549 GCA_034659855.1 Bacteroidota bacterium | reverse complement strand
TAATAAAAATAGAAGTAGCAACCGAATCTTAAAATTAAAGATCAGCCGGACTTCTTATATTTTTTCACTTTGATCAATAACATTAGAAAAAATCATAGTTTTAACTCATTTTATTCTTATAACAATTAAATATAAGTATTAAAAAACAAACTAGCAAGCATTTTATTTTTTTTAATCAATTACCTCGAAATAGATCGTGATCGTTTTTTTAGATGATTCGGAAAAGAGTCGTGGACGGACTAAAGTCGATCAATTTTTATACATCGGTATGCGTCTGGTAACACGTTCAATATAATCTCGGGTTTCTTTGTATGGAAGTTTGCGTTTCAGGGAGTTGTACACTCGGTCATAATTCATACGATTGATTTTTGGAAGGGCTTTTCGTGGGCTGGTGGTGCCGGTAAATACCTTGGCCACATTTCCGGCGCCGGTGTTGTATGAGGCAATCACACAGATCTGACGGCTACGGGGATCTTTCACTTTTGACCAATAGCGGGTTTCCAGGATATGCAGATAAGCTACTCCCATCATAATATTATTCGTTCTGTTGTAGAGGAAATTTGGTTTGGGAATTCCATCTTTTTTATAGATGTAATTATAAGCGTCCCGTCCGGCGAATTTGGGCACGATCTGCATCAGTCCAAAGGCCGGAATATGACTCTTTGCTTTGGGATTAAAGGCCGATTCGGTATGGATTACGGCATAGACCAATTCGTTTGGGACATCATATTTTCGGGCGTATTTTGACACATCTGACGAGACCTCTTTGGTTCGGGTTTGAAAATGATCGGGTGCCAGAGGGAAGGATACCATGACTTTTACGCGAGTTTTGCGGTCTTTACCTTTAACCCTTTTTTTCTTTGGCGGGGATTTTTTAATCACTTCCTTTGCGAAGCTCTTCGCGTTGGAAGCGGTTACTTTTTTCCCGGAACGAGTTTTTACCTGATTTTCCAAAACCGGTTTTTTCGTTAGAGGTTTGGGTTTTTCCACCGGCGAAGAGTAATCTTTAGATGTGCCTCTGTCCGTTACCAGTTTACTGACGGCTTGAGTAACCTTTTCTTCCACTAATTTTTGGTTTTCGGCCTCTTTTGGTGACACTAACACCTCGACTTTAGCTTCCCCTTTCTCGAAATCAACGGCCGTCCGCGTGTTTTTGTCGCTACTGTATTCAACCCAGGTGTTGCGGTCCGATTCCACAAATTTATCCCATTTGGCTTCGATCTCTTTTTTGAATTGATTAAAGGCCTCCCGATCGGCTTTCATAAAATCGTCAAAGGCTTTTTCCTGGGCTTTGGAATATTCCGATAAAGCGGTCTGATCTTTTTCTGCCCATGCTTCAAAGTCATCCTGAGTTAAACCAAAACTGAAAACCAGAGCGGTAACAACGACGGTTCTCAGTAGCAACTTGCCGAATTGTCTTGAATTCTTGTTCATAACTTCTCCTTTTTTAAAAATCATATATACTAATGAAAATAGAAATTGAAGCCGAATCTAAAATAAAAGATCAGCCGGATTTCTTATATTTTTTTACACCGATCAATAACATTAG